>JAITBO010000306.1 GCA_031283505.1 Treponema sp.
AATGATAAAACAACAAAAAGAGTTACTTGAAATAGAAATTGAGAAAGAGAAGATGCAGTTAAAAAAGCTGGAAGAAGAAAACAGAAAATATGATAGAATAATAAATGAAAAATAAAAAACGGGCAACTTCGCATAACAGGACTGTTTACGCTTCGGGCGCGGTAGCGCCCTCGGGCTACGAAAAACCGCAGTCGGCCTACGGCCTTTGTGCGGTTTTTCTCCGCCACAGTTTGTCGACCCTGGAAATGCTACGCATTTCCTTATTCGGGCCGCCAAACCGTCATATACAGCCGGAACGTTAATTGTTACGCGGAGAAACACGGTCCACCTTCGCGTTCAATATCCGATAGGCGGAAACGAAAAAAATTGAATATATTACCGCAAAAAACCTCTTTTTCTTTCCGGTCCGGTGCGTTATAGTATTTTTATGGCATTTCTTCTTGTTAAAGAACTCTTATCCCTCCCGGCGGATTCCCGGGAAGTAACGGTCCGCGGCTGGGTCAGGACGAAACGGGAAATGAAAAATCTGGTTTTCGTGGAAATGAATGACGGGTCCTGTTTCACGGGTATCCAGTGTACCTTCGACCGGTCCCGGGAAGGCTGGGACAACGCAACGGAAGCCGCCCTGACATCCCTGTCTACCGGCGCGTCTGCGGAAATACGGGGGCGCCTCGTGCCGTCCCCCGCCTCGGGACAGGCCGTGGAAGTGGCCGCCGAAACCGCCGTCCTTATCGGGGATGCCCCGGCAGAAACTTACCCCCTGCAAAAGAAGCGGCATTCCCTGGAATTCTTGAGGGAAATCGCCCATCTTAGGGCCAGGACCAACACTTTCGGCGCCGTTGGCCGGGTGAGGAGCCGCACGGCCTTCGCGGTCCACGAGTTTTTCCAGTCCAGGGGATTTCAGTATGTCCACACCCCCATCATCACCGCAAATGACGCCGAAGGCGCAGGGGCCATGTTTCAGGTTACCACCCTGGACTTAAAAGCGCCGGTCAAAACGGAAGGCGGCCTTGTGGATTACGGCAAGGACTTTTTCGGCAAACGGGCCTTCCTCACCGTGTCCGGCCAGCTTGAGGCCGAGACCTACGCCACCGCCCTCTCCCGGGTCTACACCTTCGGTCCCACCTTCCGGGCGGAAAACTCCAATACCACCCGGCATCTGGCCGAGTTCTGGATGATAGAGCCCGAAATGGCCTTTGCCCGCCTTCCGGACAACATGGCTCTGGCCGAGGATTTTCTCAAGTCCCTGTTCACCGTCATCCTCAGAGACTGCGCCGAAGACATGGCTTTCTTCGACGCCCATATCGAAAAAGGCGTCATTGAAACCCTCAGGTCCGTGGCGGAATCCTCTTTTGCCCACATCACCTACACCGATGCGGTAAAAGAGTTGGAGAAGAACGCCTCCGTCTTTGAATTCAAGCCCTTCTGGGGCTGCGATCTCCAGAGCGAACACGAAAAGTTCCTTACCGAAAAAGTCGCTGGCGGCCCGGTCATCGTCACCGACTATCCGCAGGAAATCAAGGCTTTTTATATGAAGCAAAACGATGACGGTAGGACTGTCCGGGCCATGGACGTGCTGGTCCCCCGGCTGGGGGAAATCATAGGTGGTTCCGAGCGGGAAGAAAACCTGGAGGTCCTGGAAAAACGTATGGCCTCTCTGGGCATGGACCGGACCGCCTACGCCTGGTACCTGGACCTCCGCCGGTATGGAACGGTTCCCCACTCGGGCTTCGGCCTGGGTTTTGAGCGCCTTATTCAGTATGTCACCGGCATGGCAAATATCCGGGACGTGATCCCTTATCCCCGCGCCGTAGGACAAGCGGAGTTCTGATTGGCCGCCCTTCTTTTTTTAATTGTTTCCTTCATAGCCGCATCGCCCCTGAGCGCGCAGGAACTTTCCGGACCTGCGATCTCCGGGATGACAGTTTCGGGAATCGCCGTCCCTCCGGGGGTTGAAGCGCCGGCCCTGTCATCCCAGGCGGCGGTACTCATGGATGCCGTGACCGGGGTGGTACTGTACAACAAAAACGGAGACGACCTCATATCTCCCGCATCCCTGACCAAGCTCATGACCATGCATATTGCCCTGGAGGAAATTGCCGAAGGACGGGCATCCCTGGACGAAATAGTGGACCTCCCCCGGCAGAGTTGGTCCGCAAACCAGCCGCCCCGGTCTAGCCTGATGTTCCTTAGCGCGGGACAGCGGGTAAGCCTTAGGGAGCTTCTTCTGGGCCTGGCAATCCCCTCCGGAAACGACGCAGCCGTGGCGGTGGCCCTCCGGTTCGCCCCGGACATAGAGAGTTTTGCGGAACGGATGAACCGGGAGGGACAGCGGCTGGGTATGAAGGACACCCGCTTCATGGAGCCTTCGGGAATATCGGAATACAACTTCACCACCGCCCTGGAATTCGCCGCTTTTTGCCGGGAATACCTTGCCTGCCATCCGAAAGCCATCAGGGACTACCACAGCGTGGCGGAATTCGCCTATCCAAAAGCGGAAAACGTGGCGAAGGCTTACCGGGGAGACCCCAAAACCAAGGTCCAGTATAACCGCAACACCCTCCTGGGCGAAGTCGAAGGGGTGGACGGCCTCAAGACAGGGTACATAGACGAAGCAGGGTACAATATCGCCCTGACTGCGGAACGGAGAGGCACCCGGTTCGTGGCGGTTATCCTGGGGGCCCCGGCTTCACCCGGCGGGGACCGCATCCGGGACGAAGACGGACGGAGGCTCCTTGAATGGGGGTTCGGTAGCTTCAAGACCCTGCGGACGACATCCCCTCCTCCGGAACCGGTCCGGGTGTGGAAAGGCCGTACAAACCAGGTAGAACTCGTCCCCGCCGGCAGGGAAAAAGCCGGGGAGGACGGCAGTTACTCCTGGACGCTGACCACCTATGCGGGTCGGGGCGGCTTCCCCCATTGGGAAACGGAGCTTGACGGTCCCCTCATTGCCCCCCTGCCCGCCGGAAGCATAGCCGGAACCCTGATCCTCAACGACGAGTTCGGGGAACTCTGGCGCGTCCCCCTGATCACCGCCGCCGAAGTTGAAAAGGGAAACTTCTTTAAACGGATGTGGGACAGTATCAGACTTTTATTAAGGAACCGTACATAAATAAAATGCACAGTATTTTATTTATGCACGGTTCCTAAGCGCCCTTAAACCGGCAAAGCCTGCCGCCGTTATCCTTTGTTGTTCATCTCCGCGACGACCGCTTTGGCGAAAGCCTTTGCCCGTTCCAAATCCGCCGGGTTGGGGTGTCCCTTGCGCGTAAATTTGAATTCCCCCCAGCAGTGAAACGCCTTGTCCGATAGAGGAACGCCCTTTTCCGGCAGCAGCTTTTTAATGCGGGAGCGCGCGGAGTTTACCAGCGCCGAGGTGCTGAATGCCACGACATTTTTTACGCCGGCTTTGTCCAGTTTTTGAATAAATGACACAACCCTGTCGTCAATTCCAAAGGCATAAATCGCCGTGCCTAAAAAAAGAACATCCGTTTCTTCTTCGATTGCGGCGGCCCCCGGACCGGCAAGGGAAACCGCTTCCACCCCAAGAGCTTCGGCGATTGCCCGGGCAACTTTTTCCGTGTTGCCGGACTTTGACAAATAACGAACCGCTATATTCACAGACTCCTCCTTGCAGGGGCTTTCCCCCGGTATTTTTGGTACTCCTTTAAAGGCCGATACCATAGCCATTATTTGCCGATTCGCGGGCAGGATCCATATCGGCGGCGCCGGGAATATAGTTTTCAGCGCCTGCTGTTTCAGGACTGTTCCGCAGTCATGCTGACTGTGCAAGAATTTTATAAAGGATCGTGTAAAAAGCCTTGGTGTCTTCCGCACTTAAAATCAGACACTCTGATATTTGCCCCGGAATTTTCAGGGCTTTTTTCGGAGCGCCATCCCTTCCTCCGTTATGCTGACCGTAACGCTGCGTTCATCTTCTGAATCCCGCCGCCGCGTAATAAGGCCAAGGCTTTCAAGACGTTTGAGCAACGGCGTGAGGGTTCCGGAATCGAGGAACAACATCCCGCCCAGTTGTTTCACGGCTATTTGGCGCTTTTCCCATAACACCATCATCGTGATATACTGAGTATAGGTCAGATTGATCGATTTTAGAAACGGCGTATATTTTTTTACGATTTCCCTTGACGCCGCATAGAGAGGGAAACACAACTGATTTTCCAGTTTCAGCGGATCCACTTACGATGCTTCCAGTATTTTTTCGATCTCTTTCGCCAGGGCTTCCGGTTTTTCAGCAGGAGAGAAACGCGCCGTCACATTCCCGCCGCGGTCTATCAAAAATTTAGTGAAATTCCATTTTATATTCGGCGTTAAAATACCCTTTTGCCGTGATTTCAGATACTTATAGAGCGGACTTGCATTGCTGCCGTTTACATCGATCCTGGCAAAACGCGGAAATGTCGTATGGTATTTTAGGCTACAGAACCGCTCAATTTCTTCATCCGTCCCAGGGGCCTGTCCTCCAAACTGATTGCAGGGAAAATCAAGAATTTCAAAGCCCTTTCCTTGATAGGCGTCATAAAGCCGTTGCAGCCCTTCGTATTGCGGAGTAAATCCACATTCTGTAGCGGTATTGACAATCAACAAAACTTTCCCGGCAAATACCGCAAGCGAAATGGCGTTTCCCTTATTGTCTGTTACCGTATAATCGTATATGCTCATAACTGCCTCCATTCATTTTAAAGGAACCCAAAAATATTTTGGGGATTTAGCCATATTCAGCATAACCTATTGTTCTTTATTAAGTCAAGTATAATTTAATTGAAAACAATTTAATTTTTAATGAAACTTAAAAATCCACCGCCTATGGCGGTGGTCATGTACTGACGGCTATGCCATTAGAAAAGCAAGAAGGTTGAGCAATACGGATATTAATGAACCTCCCCGCCGCAGAGCGGCGGGGTATCGAAGATTTCTCCGTGAAATCTTTGTGTATGCGGGGGAACACATCCCCCGCACCCCCAGTAGGAAGCGCCCCAAGGGGCGGGGT
>JAITBO010000353.1 GCA_031283505.1 Treponema sp.
TACCCCAAGATGGCCATTGTCGTAAAAGGCATAGGCGGCAACGGGTGAAGGGCCTTTGGGAAGGGCGGCGGAACCAGGGTTGCAGTAAACTATACCGTTCCGTTCTTCCAGCCGCCAAATATGGGTGTGGCCGGAAAGGAAAACAGTACCGGGTTTAAGGGCAAAGGGCAGATAATCTTCGCGGTAAAGGTGGCCGTGGGTAAGGAAAAAAGTCCGGTTGTCGTCCGCAAGCAGGGCATAATCGCCGGAACAGGGGAATTCCATCAAGTCCCGGTCAATTTCCGCGTCGCAGTTTCCACGCACGGCAATGACGGCATCTTTGTAACCGTTAAATAATTCTACCACTTTTTGCGGACCATGGCCGTCCGGTAGCGGATTACGCGGGCCGTGATACAAAAGGTCGCCCAGCAAAATAAGATAGTCGGGGTTAAGGTTTTGGTAAAGGCCGGTAATTTTTTCCGCAGCCTGTGCGGAACCGTGAATATCAGACGCGATTAAGTATTTCATGCCTTATTATGGCTTTTTCACTCCCTTCTCCGCAAGCTGGCATAACAGGGCTGTGTAATCATTCATCCCAATATGCCGAAGCGATTCGCTGTCCTTGGTCTATCTTTGCCCACTGCTCGTCCTCGGTCAATTCGTTTCCGCCGTCGCAGGAAGCAAAGCCGCACTGATGCGAAAGAAACAGGCGGTCTTTGGGGATAATTTTTGAAGCTTCATCAAGCAGACTAATAACACGCGCTTCATCGTCAAGGGTGTTTGTCTTGCTCGAAAGAAGGCCAAGTACAATTTCAGTCTGCGGCTTGTCCTTGAACACCGCAAGCGCGTCCAGCGAACCCGCCCGCTCGTCGTCCCATTCCAGAAAGAAACGGTCATATTTCAGTTGTTTGAGGAACAGTCCAGCAATTTTAATATATGAGCCGCCGCCCATATTCCGTGAGTCGTAGTTGCCCCGGCAGTTGTGCGTCCACATGGCAAGCCCAAGGCTATGACCAAAGTCAATTATCGTATTGTTAATATCTATAAACTCCGCCGCTAAAGAGCGAACCGTATCCTGGCCGATATTTTTACCCGTATACGGAGAGTTTGGGTTGTCGTCCGCGAAAATTTCCCACAAACAGTCATCGAATTGCAGAATTTCACCTCCCGCTGCGGCGTATTCTTTTACGAATTCCTTGTACGCCTTAATTAAGCCTGTTTTCAGTTCTTGTGGCGAAGCGTACACGGAATCCTTGCCGCCAATATTGTCCGACCAGGAAAGTTCTCCGAAGATGTGCGATGGGGACGGTATGCAGAGTTTTATTTTTCTGCCTCCGGCAATTGATCTCAGTCTTTGAAAAACTGTAATGAGATGGTGGTTCTTTCCGCTGAGGGCGCCGGTAATCCGCAGACCTATGTCGCGGCGCGTTTCATATTTTTGGGTTTCATCCTTGTCACGGAAAAAATAGCCGTGATCCGCGATGTAACGGCTAATACCCTTTAGTCCCCAAACGAAGTCTAAATGCCACATGGATTTGGAATATTCGCCGTCCGTGATGACCGTAAGGCCGTGCTGAATTTCATTTTTTATCACGTCTTTTGTCGCTTTGATTTCACATTCTTCATATCCTTCAAAATCATCGTAGAAAGGATAGGTGATGTCATCGCGGTATTCGATTTGATTCTTATATTTTAGTAATGCATCGGGGCGCAACAGACTGCCTACTGTTTGAAATCTCTTGCTCATTATTCTTCCTCCATCCTATTTTATGGCGATAGCAAACATTACATTATTTCCAAAAAATGTCCAGATATGTACACTCATTTACCCGGCAAGAGCCTGTTCCAAATCGGCAATTAAATCATCCGCGTCCTCAAGACCGACAGATAAGCGGAATATGCCGTCGCCGGCAAAGGCCCTCCAGGAATCAAGCTGTTTTTGGGTGGCGAATTTAAAGGAACTGGCAAGCAGTTCCTGTGTATCCAGGTAAAAGATAAGGGACCGGTGATGCCCCAGGGAAACCGCGTAATGGATGATCCGCAGTTTGTCCGCGAGACGCCGGGCGGTTTCCCTTCCCTTTGGGGTCTGAAAACTTATCATGCCGGAAAAATTCCTCATCTGGCGTTTTGCCAGATCGTGCTGGGGATGGGAGGAAAGGCCGGGGTAGATCACCTTTGTTACCCTGTGATTTGTTTCAAGATAGCGTGCCACCTTGAGGGCGTTTTCTTCATGGGCCTTCATGCGGAGGGGCAGGGTCGCAAGGCCCCTCATGATGAGCCAAGCGTTGAAGGGGCTCAAGGTACCGCCCAGGCGGATCGAGGTTTTTTTACGTAACGGAACAAGGTCCGCAGCCTTGCCCAGCAAAACCCCGCCCAGGGCATCGCCGTGGCCGCCGATATACTTGGTCAGCGAATGGATGACGTAATCCGCGCCGAGCCCCAGGGGCTTGGTGGCGATAGGGGTCGCGAAGGTTGAATCCACCGCCAATTGAGCCCCGGCCTTGTGGGCAATCTCCGCAACGGCCCCAATATCGGTGAGCCGGAGCAGGGGGTTACAGGGGGTCTCGATGTACACCAGTTTTACACCGGGCCTGACCGCCGCCGCCAGGGCCTCCAGGTCTGAGGTGTCAACCTTGGTAATGGCTATGCCCAGGCCGGGGAAAAGCTCATTGGTTGCCTCCGCCACCGCCGCATAGGCAACATCGCTCACCACCGCCCGGTCTCCGGCCTTAAGACAGTGGAGCAGCAGGGCGGTAGCGGCGCTCATGCCGCTGGCAAAGGCAACGGCGGTTTCGGCCCCCTCCAAAAAGGCGAGCTTTTCCTCCAACTGCCGTATGGTAGGATTACCCCAGCGGGTATAGATAAAAGGATCGTCCTCCCCCAGACCCTCAACCGAAAACCCCGTGTCTGCGCCCACGACAAAGGTAGTGGACATGACCAGGTTCGGCGACGATGCCCCGGTAACAGGATCCGGAAATTCCCCGGCGTGAACCGCCTTGGTTTGATCCCCCAGTTTGGAAAAATCTTGCTGGTGTTTCTTCATAATAATCCTTACAAAAAGCGACGGTATCGCCGCTTACATTGTATCGAACATTAACACAAAGTGCTAATGATAAATCCTAGTAATATTATAAGATTTATATTAAACCAATTGTCAAGAGGGTAGCTTGAGAAAATGCAAATGATTTTTTCCAAGTTGCTGCATAAATTTTGCCGGAATATATCAAAACTTATATGGCAGACAGTATCTTCCGGTATGGTTTTTATGTTCAGTTCGCCTAATTTCAACCGTAAGCATGGTGAAACAGTCTAAAACGGCGCCTGATAATATCAAAACTTATATGGTGTTATTCCAAATTTATATTTCTCAAGATCATTTTTATTTGATAAATTTTTCTTGAATTAGAATTCACATGATTAGTTCATGTCATTTTATGGAGGTTGATTATGGCGAGATTTACGTTACCCCGGGATCTGTATCATGGCAAGGGGAGTCTGGAAACGCTGAAAACCCTTAAGGGGAAAAAAGCGATTGTGGTAGTCGGCGGTGGAAGTATGAAACGCTTCGGATTTTTGGATAAGACCGTAAGGTATTTGAAGGAAGCCGGTATGGAGGTGACTCTGTTTGAGGGCGTCGAGCCGGACCCCTCGGTGGAAACGGTTCTCAAGGGCGCCGAAGTAATGCGGGGTTTTAACCCTGACTGGATCATATCCATAGGCGGCGGTTCCCCGATTGACGCTGCTAAGGCTATGTGGGCCTTTTATGAATACCCGGACACCACCTTTGAATCCTTGACCATACCTTTTAATTTTCCCACTCTGAGGACCAAAGCAAAGTTTTGCGCTATTCCCTCCACATCGGGAACCGCTACGGAAGTTACTGCCTTTTCGGTGATCACCGATTACGCAAAGGGCATTAAATATCCTCTGGCAGATTTTAATATCACTCCGGACGTGGCTATTATTGACAGCGATCTTGCGCTGACCATGCCACCCAAACTCACGGCCCATACGGGGATGGATGCTATTACCCACGCCATTGAAGCCTATGTTTCTACCCTGCATTGTGATTATACGGACCCCCTTGCGCTCCATGCCATCAAAATGATAAGCGAAAATATTACGGCATCTTATAAGGGGGACGCCGATGCCAGGGCCAAAATGCACAATGCCCAGTGCCTTGCGGGGATGGCCTTCAGTAATGCCCTGCTCGGTATTGTTCATTCAATGGCGCATAAAACCGGCGCGGCCTATTCGGGCGGACATATTGTACATGGCGCCGCTAATGCCATGTACCTTCCCAAAGTCATCAAGTACAACGCTAAAGAAAAAGCCGCTGCGGATCGGTATGTAGAAATTTCCCGGTTTATATCCCTTCCGGCAAAAACCGCTGATGAAGGGGTTGCTTCCCTTATCAGCCATATTAAAACCCTCAATAAGGCGCTGGATATTCCCGGCGGGATTAATGACTACGAGGGAGGCATTATCAACGAAAAAGAATTTCTGGACAAACTGCCAAAAGTTGCGGAACTTGCCGTAGGGGATGCCTGTACCGGTTCAAACCCCCGGAAGATCACTCCAACAGAAATGGCGAAATTGCTGCGTTGCTGCTTCTACGATACGGAAGTTGATTTTTAAGGGTCTACAGGAGGTTTTGCCACATGATAAAGATTGTAAAGAAAAGAAACCTTAATTCCACAGTAACGTTAATGGAGTTAGCTGCCCCTCTGGAAGCAGCTAAAGCCGAACCGGGGCAATTCGTTATTTTACGGGCCGGTGAGAACGGGGAACGGATACCCCTGACCATTGCCGATTTTGACCGCGAGAAGGGAACCGTAACGATCATATTTCAGATAGCAGGGGCGGCCACTTGGCAGCTCAACCGTCTTGGGGAAGGAGATCTGATACAGGATTTTGTAGGCCCTCTTGGGAAGGCTACGGATTGCAAGGCGGCCAAGGTAGCCATTGTGGGGGGCGGCGTTGGTTCCGCCATTGCCTATCCGGTCGCAAAAAAATTCCACCAAAAGGGGGCGGGGGTTCACGCCATTACCGGGTTCCGTACCAGGGATCTTGTCATCCTGGAAGAAGAATTCAAAGCGGTAAGCGACACGTTTTTTTTGATGACTGACGATGGAAGTTACGGCAGACACGGACTGGTAACCGAGGCGCTCCAACTGCTTATCGACCAGGGGGAGCGGTACGACGAGGTTATCGCCATAGGCCCCTTGGTGATGATGAAATTTGTTGCCGCCGTAACGAAACCTTACGGTATAAAAACTACGGTCAGTATGAACCCTATCATGATAGACGGTACGGGGATGTGCGG
>JAITBO010000402.1 GCA_031283505.1 Treponema sp.
ACCGGATACAACGGCTCAAGCGGACGGCTCCTCCTTTCGGCGGCAACACGGTTGCCGATACCTGTTCTTTTACTTCGTCCGTCACCCGGCTGATTAATTCAGGCGATACTTCTACCGTACTGCCTTCCCGGTTCCGGAGGACTTCAATAGTCATCGGCCCATCGTCGGTTCTCAGTTTCTTGGTGGTTTTCCCGTTCCGGCGGTCTGTTCGTGTTTTTTCACCCTGGTCATGTTTCTAATAGCCAAGATGTTCGGTCAATTCAGGTTCCATGGTCCGCTCCACCAGCGCATTGGTAAGCTGTTTCATGATTCCCCGCAGACCGTAAAAGTCGCTCGGGCCGTGGTAGTCCTTCAGGATTTCATCCGGAAGCTCTTTTGTAAAGGCCATACTCGCTCCTTGTTGTAGTATAGCCGTTTACACAAAATTTTTTACAAGTTCTCTTTAGGGGGTAAATTTTTCTTTCGTTATTGACAGGAAACGCATAGTCTCATCAGCAATTTAACATTTACCCCTCATCTTCATCAGCGATAACAAATAGCATGAAATCCTCCCGGCTTTTATGCAGAAACCGCCAAAGCGAAAACCTCAGCCCGGTAAAAAACCCTTCCCCCCTCCCAAACAAACCACGGGCTTTCCGCTATTCCTTTTCTTCTCCTCGTACCATATCTGAAAATCCAAGTAATTCACCAGCAGCGTTTCCTTATGCTCCCGGATTTCCATCCCGTTTATCTACCGATACCGGATACCGGTATTCAAGGTGATGTTTCCCGTTCCATACCCGCCGCTTGCACTCTTCCAAATACGAGTTTTATACCGTTTCGGTCAGCCACGGATGGCTTGTTTTCCTGCAAGTGAAGATAAAAATCATCCCTTGCTCAATGATGGCCTTACAGGTCGGGCAATCCGAGTATAAATCATCCCCTAATTTGTAATGTTAAATTGCTGTAGTCTCATGTAAAATCTGACCATGGAGACCTAAACTATATTCGGTGGAACCGTCCATCAGAGGAAACATTGGGGTTATCCATGAAAAAACGAAAACCACTTATACGGGGGGTTGCCCTCCTTTACCGGGGCCACTCAGACAAAAAACGCGAATTCTCTGATCCTTACCGGGTTTACCCCAGGCACAGGGCAAATATCGCCGTCCGGGCGCTTTGGTATCACCCCGCAAGTCCGGGAGAAACTCCTCCGGATAAGCCGTTCAAGCCGTTCCACAGTGGAACGGATCCTCAAGGGGGAACGGAAGAAGTGGCTACTGTGGGGCACTTCCACGACCAAGCCCGGTTCTCCAGGGAGAGACGAGGAAGGTCTATGACCAGCCTGCCACTCCCTAAGAACGGCTGTTGGCACGGGAAGATGTTTCAGCAGAAACAAAGGAGCGGCTGAAGGCGCGGAGGAAGCGGCTCAATATTGTCCGTCTCCAGGATGCGGTGGATAAGGCGGTTGACCAACACTTGCAAACTACACAAAGATACTGACAGGTAAAAACCATGGTCAGAATTTTAATGTGAGATTTTCCTGGTTTTTGGTCAGATTTTTACGTAAGACTTCACGGGAAATATACCGGAGAATCGGGCAGAGAAAACAGTGGTGGAACCAAAAATACCATGACAGAAATATGTCGTTTTTCAAACAGGTTTGCCGGAATTACAGGTATTCTTCATCCAATTTTTTCCTCGTAAGCCGCGCCGCCTTGGCAAAGATATCCGCGATATACTGCCCTTCCCGCGGGGTAAGGCCCGCCCGGGAAAATATGTCCCGAAAAAAGTGTTCCTGGTCTTCTCTGCCGGGCTGTTTGTAGAAACCCAGGAAGGCAAGGGAATCGCTCACGGAACGGGAGAGGGCGTCCAGGCGCTCTTGGTCCAGAGGTATCCAGCGGCCAGGCGCTTTGTCCGCCGTGCCTCCCGCATCCGCCAGATCCGGGGCTAAGGTACGAAAGAGTTCGTAGGCGTAGATTTGAACCGCATGGGACAGGTTGAGGGAGGGGAAGGTGTCCGAGGCGGGGATGTGGGAGGTCAGATTACAGAGTTGAATTTCCCGATCTTCAAGGCCGGTACGTTCGTTGCCGAAGACCAGAGCCGCAGGACCGGGGTGGTCCCTGAGCCGGGCGGCGGTTTCGGCGGGGGTCAGGGACCAGGCTTTACGACGGGAACCCCTGCGGCGGGTGACGCCTACGACCAGGGCGCAACCAGCGATCGCTTCTTCCAAGGTGGCGAAGTATCCGGCGTTTTCCCAAATGTCAACGGCATGTACTGCCCGGGCACGGATCACCTCTACAGCAGATAGGGCCGGACACTCCGGGTTATTGTTTGCGGGACCAGGGACCGTCCGGACATCCAGGCCGGGGATTGGCGAGGAGGCAAGGTGTAGCCGGGAAAGGCCCATATTTTTTATGGCCCGGCAGACGGCTCCTATGTTACCCGGTTCGGAAGGCCGTGAAAGGATGATAACTACATCTCCAAGATTCATGCTTTATCTTAGCGGTAAAAACGTATAAACAAAAGAGCAGCAGAACCAGTCCGGGATTAAGCCAGTCTTTTCCGGTGCCTTTCCCTTTGATGTCTTCGTGAAGATACCCCTCCCCCCTAATATCTAAACTTGACCTATAGAAATACAGGCTGTCAAATCCATACTGATTTCCAGGAACCTTTGGTTCCCTGAAATTACACAGAGGAAAAAAAATCCGGATTTTGTAACAAAATCTCCGCGTTATCCAGGGAACCTCCCATTCCAAAACTCTGTGGTTTTTATCAATGGTTTTAGTCCAATCGATCTATCAAGCCGGCTACGCCTCTCGGAGTTCATTCCACCCACAGTTTTGCAGGACTGCAAAACTGTGATTTGTTTATTCGCCCTGCAAAGCCGTCGCATACAGCCGGGAACATTAGGCGAAGTAACAGATCTTACACGAATTCATCGTTCAAAAAATGCATTACAAATATCTGAATTGTTCGTTCATCTGGAGAATTATGAACAACAATTTTTATAGAACAGTTTTTGAGCTTTTCAACAAACTGGGCAAAAGTTTCATATCCGCAAGCAACACCCGCAAGTATCCATCTTTCTTCACCTATTGCAATAACAATTGAGGCTGTTTCAAAAACTGAAGTTTTGAAACAGCCTCAACTCACAAATTTTTCACAAGAGCATACATTCTATATTAAAAACATCGGCATTTATTTTTTTTGTCAACCATTTTTTAAAGTGCCGACATTGTGTATAACAGCCAAAACGCGCAAGGGATAGAAGCGGTATCCTTTTGCCCGTTAAGAGGTGTCGGGCAAAAGATACAAGCGGATAGCCCGGTCCGGCGCTTGCGCCGGATGCGCCCAACATAAACCCGGCATCCGGCCTGCTATAGTTCTATCATTACCTTTACTACGTCCGGATGTCCGGCAACGGCGTATTCATAGGCGGTAACGGAGTCTTCAAATTTGAATGTCTTACTGATAAATCGCTTGATGTCGATTTTTCCCGCGTTTACCAGGGCTATTGCCCGGTCAAAACAGTTGATGTACCTGAATATAGTTTCGACAGTGATGCCCCGGCCCTGCAAAAGCGCTACATCAATGGGAACCGTGCCGTTCATCATCCCTACAAGAACGGCTTTTCCCCCTTTCCTGACGCATCTGAAAAATTCGGGATACACCCTGGGGCTTCCGGAAGCTTCAAAAACAACGTTGCAGCCCTTGCCGCCTGTTTCTTTCATGATAAATTCCAACAGATCGGTTTTGGCGGTATTTACCGGTATGATGTTTTTATCGTAAGCGCCTACGAGGTTCAGTTTTTCCTGCTTTATATCGGAGATAAACACCTTGCCGCATCCGCCGGCCAGGGCGCTTATCGCACACATAACACCGATGGTTCCACAGCCAATCACCAGGCCCGTATCCCCGGGTTTGATAGCGGCTTTCTTGGCCGCCTCGATGCCGATAGCCAGAGGTTCCATCATGGCCCCCTCCGCCGCGCTCATTCCAACGGGAAGCTTGAAACAAAACTGAGCGGGATGGACCACCGTTTCCCGCAGGCACCCGTGTACCGGGGGAGTTGCCCAGAAGACCACATCGGGATCGATGTTGTATATTCCTTCTATCACCTCATGGGAACGCATATTGGGAATTCCCGGTTCCATGCAGACCAGATCACCAATGGCAAAGCCGGTTACCTTCTCTCCTTTTTCAATGATGATCCCCGCGGCCTCGTGGCCCAGAATCATCGGCTCTTTGACGATATAATCACCGATGGCCCCTTCCACATAGTAGTGTATGTCGCTACCACAGATGCCACACGCCTTTATCTGTATCTTCACATCATAGGGACCGACTGTCTCTGCAATCGGAAAATCCCTAAGATTCAATTTTTTTTTCGCTTCAAGTACCAGTGCTTTCATAAGTTTCTCCCGCGTAGATACGCTTCTTTTTGAAAAAACCGCAGAAACACCCCTGCGGTTTTCTCCGTTTTTTTAATAAGGGGGCTCAGCGCCCCCTTACTGAAAAACTGCCTCCTGACCGGGGGCAGGGAATATTTTTACTTCAAGGCGCCGGTCTTTTTGTGAACGGCGATAAGTTCGGCAACATTGCTTTTGGTGTAAAGAGGACACACAATATCGGTGTTCACGACACCGCTGACCGCTCCGGAGAGAATCTGATTGGCAAGCTCCATATTTTTCCGGGCCAGCTCATCGGCATTCTGGAACGCGGTTCCGGTCATACGGCCTTCTTCAATGAGGAGGGCCGCAGCGGCATCACCGTCAACGCCGTAAATAAGCAGGGAGTTGAACTTGGCATTGCCCTTTACCGCTTCCAGGGCACCCATCGCCATGTTGTCGTTCATGGAAACCACCGCATCGATTTGAGGGTTGGCCTGTACCCAGTCTTCCATATACCGCATACCCTCGTCTTTGTTCCAATGGCCGGACTGTTCGCCGACAATGGTAACATCAGGCCGCTTGGCGAAGAATTCCTGCTCCCAGGAACGGCGACGCTCAACAGAATGGAGGTTACCGTCCGGGCCCCGGAGCACCACAACCTTTCCACCCTGGGGAATCTGGGTTAATGCCAGCCGCGCTACCACCGCGCCCTGTTCGTAGGGATCGGCATCCACGCTGTTGGTAACGGCCATGATGGTAGCATCGGGTACCCGGGGATTAGTAAGGATGATCGGGATATTCGCTTCAACCGCTTTCAGGATATAGGGCTTCTGCGCTTCGCTGTCATTCGGTTGCAAAATGATGAGATCGTACTTGTTGGTGATGGCGTTTTCGATTGCCGCATTCTGCTTGGCATCGTCAGCTTGACCGTCAACGACATCGACCCTGAGGTTAGGGTACTTCTTTGCTTCTTCCTTAATGGAATTCGCAAGCCATGCGGCAAAAAGGTCCGCCTGAGCGCGGGTTATATACACGACCCGTTTCGTGCCGCTTGAGTCTTTGCTGGCGTTGGCAAATACCATGGATGACGCCATAACCAGCACCAATACTGCGAGAAGAATCTTTTTCATTCTTTTCCTCCAAAAAAATCTTTTTTTAAGCGCGATGCGCTTAATACCTGTTTTATGACCGCGCTGCGGCGGTCTCCGTGGGCAGTTCCCTGGGTCTAGACCGGTTGTTTTTTGCACGGATGTCCATAATCACCGCCAGGGCGATAATAATACCCTTGATAATCTGCTGAACATAGGAATTAACCCCTAAAAGATTCATAATGTTGTTGAGAATACCCACGATGAATGCGCCGGCCAGGGTTCCCATCGCGGTCCCGATGCCCCCCGAAAAACTGGTCCCGCCGATCACCGCTGCGGTCAGGGCTTCAAATTCATAGCCCTGGGCCGCCGCCGGCAATCCGGCGTTATTCCGGGACATAAAGATAACCCCCGCAAGGCCGACAAAAATCCCGTTAATCACATAGACGACGAATTTTGTTCGTGAAACCTGAATACCCGAGGCGTTAGCCGCTTCTTCATTTCCCCCTATGGCGTAGAGGGATCGTCCAAGCCGACTGTTGTTCAGAATGTACCAGGTAACCAGAAGGATCAACACCATGAGGATAATAGGAATGGGAATATACAGCAGGGAGCCCTGTCCCAATACCACGAAATTGCCGATCTGGTAAATGCTCTGCCCGGCGGTATAGAGCAGGACAAAGCCCCGGGCCATGGTCATAACCGCCAGGGTGGCAATGAACGGCGGCGTCTTGAACACACTGGCCAGGGTCCCGCTCACCAGATTGCAGAAGACGCCGATTCCCAGCCCCACGACGGAGGCCAGGAGCAGGGATCCGGTCGCCTTGTATACCGCCACGGCGAGTACCCCTGCCAGGGCCAGCACCGCGCCGTTGGCAAGATCAATAAGCCCGGCAATGATCAGCATGGTCTCCCCAAAGGCCAGGATGGCGATCACTGAATTCTGCTTGAGAATATTGCTTAAATTCGCCGGGGACAAAAAATTCCGGTTCAGCAGGGTACTGATCAGGAAGGCGGCCACCAATATGACAAAAATACTGTACTTGCTTACAAAAGAAGTAAAACGGGACCATGAAAAAACTACATTCTTAGCCATTCTGTTTCTTCCTCACCTTAATTAATAGTTGTTATACGGCCGCTTTTACGCTGCCCGTGGCATACTGCATTATCAACTCCTGGGAGAACCCGCCGCGATGCAGCTCGGTGGCTATCCTTCCCTTGGACATAACATAAATCCGGTCGCACATACCCAAGAGCTCCGGCAGTTCCGAAGAGATCATGACAATGCCCTTCCTGCCGTCCTTGACGATTTCGCTCATCAGTTTATAGATCTCATATTTCGCCCCCACGTCGATTCCCCGGGTGGGCTCGTCCAGGATCAGGACCGAGGGGTCCTTAATAAGCCATTTGGCCAGAACCACCTTCTGCTGATTGCCGCCGGAAAGATTGGCCGCAGGGGTCTCGATGGAAGGGGTCTTTATCCTGAGGTTTCCGCACTGTTCCTGTATCTCCGCCAATTCCTTGTTCTTATGCAGCCGGCCTCCGTAAATGTACCGGGCAAGATTGGGAAGGCCCATGTTTTCCCTAACGCTGCGCATGAGTACGAGGCCGTAACGGCGGCGGTCTTCGGAACACATGGCGATTCCGTTATTTACGCTGTCGGCGACTTTTTTTATGACCGCCTTCTTATTCCGAAGTATGACGGTACCCGAATCTATCGGGTCCAACCCGCCGATGACCCTGGCGACTTCGGTACGTCCGGCCCCGACCAGCCCTGCAAAGCCCACAATCTCCCCCGCCCGCAGCGTGAAGCTGATATCTGAGAAGACACCGGTCCGGCTCAGATTTTCTACCCTCAGCAGTTCTTCCCC
>JAITBO010000407.1 GCA_031283505.1 Treponema sp.
CAGCCTTCGCAACGGACAACCATGATACGGGAAACAAGCACACCCTAGGCATAGAAGGGAATAATTGCCGGTTCAGGCATCGAATAGGACGAGTATTTCGGAGCACCCCTTGTTTCTCGAAGAAGCTGTTCAACCACTACAAAGCCTTTGACAGGGCTTCCTTTTACCTCAATTATGCCTTCCGTTGAGGTCTATCATACTTGGTGGATCACCTCCAAAGCCGGTTATCTTATACGTATAAGAAGTCCCTGCTGGTAAGTTGCTATCTTCATACGAGGTCCTATGAGCGGCAAGGTTGGAAGAGGTATAGAGAAGCCCACTCGAAACTGCCGGGATTCTGCTGCTCTATCTTGTATCCACCGGTGTGCCCCGTGCCGATCATCGCACGGTTTTGTTTGGGAAACCACGGCTTATCACAAGGCCCCGCGTGATGCCTCACGTAAAACCTGACCGAAGGGCCCAGACGCCTCAATTCACTTAGCCGAAGATCTTTTTCTTGAGCGCAAACCCTGTGGCGGTCGCGGCAAGCCCCCCTTGGGCGGTTTCTTTCAGGCTGACCGCGAGGGCCTCCCCGACTTCCCGCATGGCCCCAATCACCTCGTCCACAGGGATAACACTTTTAATGCCCGCCAAGGCCATTTCCGTTGCGGCTAGGGCGCACATAATGCCCCCGGCGTTGCGTTTGACGCAGGGGACTTCCACCAAGCCCGCGACAGGATCGCAGACCAGTCCCAGCTGATTTTTGATGGCGATAGCGCAGGCTTCCGCCACCATCAGGGGATTGCCGCCGGATAATTCCACCAGGGCTCCCGCCGCGATGGCCGCGGCGCTGCCACATTCGGCCTGGCAACCCCCTTCGGCGCCTGAAATGCTCGCCTCATTGGCGATCACCAGGCCCAGGGCCCCCGCCGTAAAAAGCGCCATCACCGCTGCCTCTTCCGGCACACCCCGCTCAGCCATCATCGTTAAAACGGCAGCGGGCAGAATCCCGCAGGACCCGGCGGTTGGAGCGGCCACAATCTTGCCCATAGCGGCGTTGTATTCGGCTATCGCTATGGCCTTGGCAATCGCCCGGGCGCAAAAGGACCCTGAAAGGGGGCTGCCCTCGGCATACCGGGTCATACGGAAGCCGTCCCCGCCGGTGAGCCCGCTGGTGGAACGCAGGTCTTCCCGGGTCCCGTTTTCTGCGGACAACCGCATCACCCCCAGATGGTCCTTCATGGTTTTGAAAATGACCTCTGCCGGAAGTTCCATCAACTCCGCCTGATCCGCCAAGACAATATCGGATATTCTTTTTCCCGATTCCGCTGCCTGCTTTGCGAGTTTGGCTATTGAATGATATTCCAACACGACTTTAATTCCCTTCGTTTTGATTTGCCCGTAAATACACCACGCTGTCGATGTGGGGCAGGGCGCGCAGCCTGCTTACCGTTTCCCGGTCAATGGTTCCGTCAATCTCCAGGGTCATCACCGCCTGGAAACCCCGGTGGGGGCGGTTAAGTTTAAAATTACCGATGTTAATGCCCATCGCTGCCATCCGGGAGGTAACCGAAGCAATCATGCCGGGCATATCCTGGTGGGCGATAATCAGGGTATCGGAAACGCCGGTGAAGGAGGTCTCCATCTCGTTGACACTGGTGATCAGGATATTGCCCCCTCCCACCGATGCACCCTGGACCAGGCATTCCTTTCCGCTTGTTCCCGTCAAGTGGAGTTTCGCCGTATTTGGATGGGCCTTGGGAATTTTGACTTCAGAAAAATTAAATTCAAATCCCCGTTCCCGGGCTATAGAAAAACTATCCCGTATCCTTTCGTCATCGGGGAGCATCCCCAAAAGACCGGCAATGATCGCCCGGTCAGTACCGTGACCCCGGTAGGTCTGGGCGAAGGAACCCACCAGGCCAATATCGGCTTTGACGGCATCCTCCCCCAGGATCTTCCAGCTTACCCTGCCGATCCGCACAGCCCCCGCCGTATGAGAGCTTGAGGGGCCGATCATCACCGGGCCGATAATATCAAAAACATTCACCTCTGCCTCCGATCATGTTTTAATGCACCTGTCAATCGCCGGGAATTACGCTGCCGTTTCCGGAGCGTCCGTTCCCTTGATGAAACGCCGATAGATGGTCTCAATTACCACGGAAATCGCATTGTCCCCTGAAACATTGCAGGCGGTTCCAAAACTGTCCTGGGTTATATAGAGGGCAATCAAAAGGCTCGCGATAGCTCCGTCGGAAGAAACCCCCACGATGGGCAAAAAAGGCAGAGCCGTCATAATCGAACCGCCGGGAGCTCCCGGAGAGGCCACCATGGCGATACCTAAGGTCATGATAAAGGGAACAATGATCCCCAGGTTAATCGTCATATTGTACATCAACAGGGTTGCGGTAACACAGCAGGTAATGGTGATCATGGATCCCGCCATGTGGATATTGGCGCAGAGGGGGATAACAAAATTCCTGATTTCCCGGGAAACCCCGTCCGCTTCCGCGCATTTAAGGTTTACCGGAATAGTTGCCGCCGACGACTGGGTTCCCACCGCCGAAAGATAACCGGGCACTTGGTTTTTTATCAGCATAAGGGGACTTTTTTTACTGATACTGCCCCCAATGATAAATAATACCAAAAGATAGGAAAGGTGCAGGATAATAACTGTAAGGAAGACCTTCCAGAGTATGTTGAGGATGACAAAAGTCTGGCCGCTTACCGTCATATTAACAAAGGTACCGCAGATGTACAGCGGCAACAGGGGAATGATGGCGGTCCGGAGCACCGTGTTAATGATAAGCGAAAATTCATGGAAAGGCTTGTAGAGGGCATCCGCCAACTCCTTACCCCGCATGGCGCTCATACAGAGCCCCAGCACAAAGGCCAGAACCACCGCGGAAGTTACATCCAACAGCGGCGTCAAGGGAATGGTGAAATAGGGGGAAAGCATGCCCGCCTCGGGATCGCCGATGGAATTAAGCAGTTCTGCGGTCATAAAATGGGGGAACAGGTTGATCGCCACCATAAAGGCCAAGGTTCCCGCCACCAGGGATGACCCATAGGCGATACCGCTGGTGATACACAGGAGTTTTCCCGCACCCTGGGTCAAATCCGCGATACCCATAGTAACAAAAGCAAGGATCATCAGGGGAATCACAAATTTCAAAAATAAACTAAACAGCGCCGAAACGGTAATAACGGTTCGATTTATCGGCTCCGGCGCGAAGGTCCCAAGCAAAATACCAATAATAATTGCAATAAGCAATTTACCTACAAGACCGATTCGAATTTTCACCATAAACTCCTTTTATATTTTGTATTGTTGGGCCTTTTCTAAAATGTGACATTTTGAAAAACGCTTGTTATTATAGATTATATTTACTTTATGTAAAAAAATCAAAATTAAAACCGCCGCGCTTCCCCTGGTATTTTTTGTAAAAAAGGTTAAGATTACCCATGGCGATTTTACG
>JAITBO010000030.1 GCA_031283505.1 Treponema sp.
GCCTTGGGTTCGGACTTTTCAGGCGGGCCGATGACCTTCCATATGTCTTCGCTGATAGCGTCGAGCTTTCTGTCCGCTTCGGCGCGGGCGGCGTCTATGCCTTCCGGGCCAACCTCGGCGCGGCAGCTTGCGTAAAATTTGATCTTGGGTTCGGTGCCGCTCGGCCGGACGCTTACCACCGTTCCGTCTTTCAGATAGAACTGAAGTACATCGCTCTTCGGAAGATACACGGGCTCGGTTTTACCAGGATCGCCCGGGTACTTCCAGAGTGATTCCTGAACATCCCGTACTTTTATTACTTCGATACCGCCCAAAGTCGCCGGGGGATCTTTCCGGTATTTTTCCATAATGCCCTTCATTATGGCCGGACCTTCCGGTCCCTGGAAGTACTTGGAAATGCCGGTTTCTTTCCAGAAACCATTGGTACTGTAAAGTTCGTCGAGCCGGTTCAAAAGACTCCTGCCCCGACTCCTCCAGTACAGGGTCATTTCGGCGGTCAACGCCGCCGCCGATACGCCGTCCTTGTCCCGGACCTCGTTTTCCACCAGGTAACCGTAGCTTTCTTCCGTTCCGAAAACAACGGTTTTGTCCAGTTCCCCGGTATCGCACTTGCGCATTATATCGGCTATCCATTTAAAGCCCGTAAGACACTCGACGCACTCCACCCCATAAGATTCGGCCACCCGTTTCTGCATACCGGTGGTGACGATGGAGTTTACCATGGCGGGATTTGCGGGGAACCTTCCCGTTTCCTTAAGCGAAAGGAAGATGTAATCGGCAAGTAATACCCCAAGTTGATTACCCGTAAGCAGCGCAAAATCCCCCCCGCCGTCCGGAACAGCTACACCCAGCCGGTCCGCGTCGGGGTCCGTAGCCATCACCACATCGGCGTTCTTTTCCCTGCCCAGATCCAGGGCCATTTTCAGGGCTTCTTTTTCTTCCGGATTGGGAAAAGACACTGTGGGGAAATCAGCGTCACCGTCCCGCTGTTCCGGTACGGTAATAACGTTAAGCCCCAGGCTTTCCAGAATATCTTCCACATGCATGGCTCCGGTTCCGTGAAGGGGGCTGTAGACGATCCGCACGTCCCCTCCCTTTTCCCGGATCAGATCCGGCCGGAAAAGCCGGCTCCGTACCATATTCTGATAAGGCTCGTCTATCAATTTGTCGATAATTTCCAGAATCCGGCGGGTAATCGCCTCCACACGGGTAATCTCTTTGATCTCCGTAACGGAATTGACTTCCCGGATAATTCCCCCGTCGTGGGGGGGGATTACCTGGGCTCCGTCATTCCAGTAAGCTTTGTATCCATTGTACTGGGGAGGGTTGTGACTTGCGGTAATCACAATACCCGTATCCGCCTCAAGCTTCCGTATGGCGTAGGAAAGCTCCGGAGTAGGCCTCAGCGAACTGAAAAGGTAGGTTTTGATGCCGTTAGCCGCCAGTATCAGCGAGGCGGCCTCGGCAAATTCGATGGAATAGTGGCGGTTATCGTAGGCAATTACCGCGGAAAGCTTGCCTTCCGAAGCTTTTTCCGGGAAAGCCTTGATAACATAGTTTGCCAGCCCCTGGGTGGCGCTCTTGACCACCAGGGTATTCATGCGGTTATAACCGCCGCCTATAAGCCCCCGGAGTCCGCCCGTCCCGAATTCCAGATTCTGATAAAAACGGTCCTCCAGTTCCTTGAAATTTCCCTCGGCCAGCAGTTTTTCCACTTCGGCCCTGAAGTGCGGGTCTTTTTCTCTGGCAATGTAGTCTTCCGCACGGGCGATTATTTCACTCTGATCCATAAGTTCTTCCTCCGAATATTTCGGGGAAAATCCCCCTGGGAAAATCTTCCCCTACTACTTATATAGTATAATTTACCGGCGGCTTCAAGGCAAGACCGGGAACAGCCGGCAATTTGATATTGCAAAAACAGCCCGCGAATGCCCATAAACGGAAGTTCCCGTGGATGGTTTTCCCGGTTTTGAAGAAAAAACTAACCGCAACGCTGTGAAAAAGACCGTCTGAGGTAATTATAAGCGAAGAAAAAAGCGGCTATTCAGCCGCCTGCCAATTGTACAGCGGGGGTATATCCGGCCTGTTAAAAACCGAATATACCCGCCTCCCCCGTCCGCTGAAAAGCCGTGAAATAGCCCGGGAAAGGGATTTTTCGCGAAGGACTTTAATTCCGGAGCCGCGGTTCCCGGCTGAATAGTTACAGAAAAGGGATACATGAAGCGGCGCCTCTTTTTCCGGCCTAAAAAAGTTGTTCCGCATAGCGGCTTTTCGGGTTTATCTTGATGGCCTTCATTGCGGTGGCTCAGGATAAACGAATAGGAATTTTAACCACGGAGATACACGGAGTTTTTATTACTAACCGGGTTTCATCTCCGTGAAACTTCGTGTCCACCGTGATTTTTTGCCGCGAAGTATCACCATATCCAAAGGTACTATGCCCTTCGGTGGTTGCCGGGCAATTTAGACATACTCTCATTTTTATGCGTTTATCCTATGACGCAATGTCCATCTTCTTCCGCAACGCCCCTATCTGCCGGCGCACCTCCTCCGGGGCGGGACCACCGGGGAGGTTCCGGGCCTCCACGCAGGAACGGGGGGTAAGAGCAGCGTAGAGGTCCACCTCGAAAAGGTCCGACCGGGCCTTGAGTTCCCCCAGGCTCCGTTCCGCAATGGTACGCTGCCCGGCGGCTATGCAGTCCCGCACCACCAGGGCGGCGGCCTCGTGGGCTTTCCTGAAAGGAAGGCCCTTGCGGACCAGGTATTCCGCGGCATCGGTAGCCTCAAGAAAACCGCCGGTACAGGCGGCCTCCATACGCCGGGTGTCGAAAACCGCACTGCCCGTCATGCCCCGGAACATCCTGAGGCAGGAGCGGACCGTATCCAGGCTGTCGAAGAGGGCCTCCTTGTCTTCCTGGAGGTCCTTGTCGTAGGCGTAGGGAAGCCCTTTAAGAAGGGTGATAAGGGTCGTCAAGTTGCCCGCAGTCCGGGCCGCCTTGCCCCGGATAAGTTCGGCAAAATCGGGATTCTTCTTCTGGGGCATGATGGAGGAACCGGTACTCCACTTCTCCGCCAAATCGATGAATTTGAATTCCTCGCTGGCCCAGATAACGATGTCCTCGCAGAAACGGGAAAGGTGGGTCATCAGGATGGCGCAGGCCGAAGCCAGTTCCAGGGCAAAGTCCCTGTCGGCTACGGAATCCATGGAGTTGAGGGTAGGCCCGCCGAAACCCAGGTCCCGGGCGACGGCCTCCCTGTCCAGGGGAAGGGTCGAACCGGCCAAGGCCCCCGTTCCCAGGGGACACTCGTCCAGACGGGCAAGGGCGCCGCTGAAACGGCCATAGTCCCGCTCAAGTCCGGCACACCAGGCAACAAGGTGATGTCCCAAAGTCACCGGCTGGGCCCGCTGAAGGTGGGTGTAACCGGGCATGACCGAAGCGGCGTGTTCCTCCGCCCTACCCAAAAGAACCCGGACGGTTTCGGCAATCTCGGCGAGCAACTCGGGCACAAGGCCCTTGAGGTAAAGCCTGAAATCCACCGCTACCTGGTCGTTCCGGCTCCGGCCTGCGTGGACCATCCGGCCCATGTCCCCCAGACGTTCGGTCAAGACCCCTTCGATAAAGGAATGGATGTCCTCGGCGCTTTCGTTGATTTCCAGGGCGCCGGATTCAAGCTCACCGGCTATGCGCTTCAACTCCGCATCCAGGGCCGCCGCAGTTTCCGGGGGGATTATACCCTGCCGTCCCAACATGGCCGCATGAGCACGGCTCCCCCTCACATCCTCAAGGGCAAGCCGCCTGTCCACGGTGATGGAAGCCTGAAAAGCGAAGGCCTCGGCTCCGGGTTTTTCTTCAAGACGGCCAGCCCAGAGTACCCCGGCCATCAGTCCCACTTGTCCACAATCTTGGGCGGACGGCCCCGCTTCCCCTTGGCGGGAGAAGCCCCATTGTCCACAGGACTCTTTTCCATAAGGGCCCGCACCAGGACGGGCAGGCCGTAAAGCCGGATAAAACCCTTGGCATCGGCGTGGTTGTAGAGTTCCCCGGTGGTAAAGCTGGCGATACTGGCGTTGTAGAGGGAATAGGGGGAAGAAACCCCGGCGGAAGTGATGGACCCCTTGTAGAGCTTGACCTTTACCGTGCCGGTAACGTTCTTTTGGGTGGCATCCACAAAAGCGGAAAGGGCCTCCCGGAGAGGGGTAAACCAAAGCCCTCCGTAGATCACCTCCCCCAACTTCTGCCCTACCTGCTGCTTAAAGGCGTAGGTCTGCCGATCAAGGCAGATATGTTCCAGTTCCTGGTGGGCGTAATAGAGTATGCTGCCTCCGGGGGTCTCGTAAATACCGCGGCTTTTCATCCCCACCACCCGGTTTTCCACCAGGTCCACCAGGCCGACCCCGTGGGCCCCGCCTATCCTGTTGAGAGTCTGAATAAGGGTAACACCGTCCATTTTCTTGCCGTTCACCGCCACGGGGACGCCCTTGTTAAATTCGATTTCCACATATTCACCCTTGTTGGGCGCTTTTTCCGGCGGCACGATCATCTTGAGCATGGTTTTAAGGGAAGGCTCGCTGGCGGGGTCCTCCAGTTCCAGCCCCTCATGGGAGATATGCCAGAGATTATCGTCCCGGCTGTAGGAATTCTTCTTTTTCATGGGAACCGGGAGCTTCCGCCTCTGAAGGTAGCGGATCTCGTCTTCCCGGCTTTTGAGCTTCCAGGTCCGCCAGGGGGCGATGATTTCCAGATCCGGGGCAAAGGCCATGATCCCCAGGTCAAAGCGCACCTGATCGTTCCCCTTGCCCGTGGCCCCGTGGGCTATGGCCTCGGCCTTCACCTTCCGGGCGTAATCCACCAGAACCTTGGCGATAAGGGGCCGGGCGGTGGAAGTACCCAAAAGGTACTTGTCTTCGTAAAGGGCGTTGGCCTTGAGCGCGGGCCAGATATAGTCCTCCACATATTCTTTCTTTACATCCGCCACATGACAGACCTTGGCCCCGGTATCCAGGGCGCGCTGTTTGATGGCTGCCCAGTCCGCTTCCTGGCCGACATCCACGCAGACTGCCGTAATTTCACAGTCATAGTTTTCTTTAAGCCAGGGGATGATCACCGTAGTATCCAGACCCCCGGAATACGCAAGAACGATCTTCTTCATAAAAACACTCCTATTGTTTATTTTGGACCGAATGCCGAATTTATTTTGGGCGCATCAGCCTCTGCGAGGCTGGCCGGGCCGACCGCTCCCATGTTCCATGTCAGGAAGCCAAAGCCCCTCTTAACCGCAGCTAAGAGCCCTTCTTAACCGTAGCTAAGAGCCCTTCTTAACCGTAGCTAAGAGCCCTTCTTAACCGTAGCTAAGAGCCCTTCTTAACCGTAGTTAAGAGCCTCTCTTAGCCATAGTTAAGAGACCCTCTGCACTACAATGCAGAGACCCTCTTATGCGGATCAGCCGACCGTCAACTCCTTGTCGAAGGTGAAGGTATGCGGGGTCTTGAGCGCGTTGCTCCCGCTGTACTGGGTGACAATCCGCACGCGCCACGCGCCCGCAGGCAGGGCGGGGATCAGGGCGATGAGTTCCGAGGGGTTGTTCACCACGATGTCCGTGGGGTCCACCTTGACCGGGGAGCCCATCGCGGGGACAAAGTAGAGGCCCACCGACGGGTCTTCCCCGGCGATCTTGAGCTTGGCCCCGGCGATCTTAACGTCCCGCCCGGGGGTCAGCTTGGCGTTGACCGCGCCGCTTTTCACGTCCACCACGGAAGTGATGACCGTGCCGGTGAGGACGGCGGCGACGCGCTTCAGCTTGATGTCGTTCACCGCCGAGCGCAGGGCCACGCCGGGGTGCAGGTTGATCCGCACCTTGTGTTTCGCAGGGTCAAAGGCCTCGTCCGGGCCGCCGAATACGCCCTGGATGCTGGGGTGGGCGTTAAACAGCTCGAAGTTCACCGCCCCGCCCTCCGCGATAATGTCCGCGATCACCTGCTTGGCCGCTTCCAGCACCGAGGCGATGTCCGAGCGGGTGAGCCCCGCGCCTATCTTCATGATGCGGTCCGCAAGCTCGCCGCTCGTAAACGAGGTAACGTTGACCACCTGCGCCCGGTAGTCCCCCGCCTCTTCCGTCAACTGGTTCTCTTCCAGCGTGTATTCCAACATAGTACGCTCCTTTTACATGGCAAGATGGGTAAGCGTATCATATCGCGGGGGGAGGGGGAAAGGGGGCGCGGCAAAATCCACCCTTCCGCCACAGGCGGAAGGCATGGACACAGCGGCGTCCGTGCCGCCTAAAGACGCCGCCGCATTTTACCGCCGCTGATTGGCTTTTCTCAGTTGTAAGTTTCTTGATTGGGGGATGTTTCCCGCAGATCGATGATGTTGCTTATGGGCGCGCCATGCTATGCTGTTTCCTGCCCGCTCAAAAATTCTTCCACCAGCCGGTTGTAGGTATCCCGCTGTTCCACGTGGATAAGGTGTGTCCCCGGCAAAAGGCGCCACTGGGCGTTGGGTATGCGGTCGTACTCATCTTTTATCAGGAGGGGCGTTACCTCATCGGACACGCCGGATACGAGCAGCGTGGGCGTGGTGATTTCGTGCAGACGGCCGGTTACGTCCCAGCCCTTGAATTTCCCGATAACCATAAACTCCGTATAGCCCTGCATGATGGTATACACCCTGCTCGGGTTCGCAAAGGAATAGGCCACAAAATCGGGCAGGGGATCGAGGTTCACCACGTGGCGGCTGTAGTACAGATTCGACGCGGCCACAAAGTCCGGGGCGTCGTATTTTCCTTCTTTCATTCCCTTTTCAATGGCGGCGATGTCGTCGGGGGGCAGCCAGCTTACCAGCCGGTTGATCTCGCTTTCAAAAAGCGGCACGGAAGCGGGGGAGCTTGAAATGACGATACTTTTAATGCCCTGCGGTTTTTTGGTAATCATGTAGTCCATCAGCAGCATACCGCCCCAGGACTGGCCCAGGATATGGACTTCTTTTAGATCGAGGGCGCCAATCACCGCGGTGAGCTCTTCCTCAAAAAGCTCCATGTTATAAAAATCATCGTCATCGGGGCCCGGCGATTTGCCGCAGCCGATTTGATCGTAGTAAATAACTTCCCGGCCCTTTTCGGCCAGATCGTCCAGGGATTCCATATAGTTATGGGGAAAACCGGGCCCCCCGTGCAGCGCCAGGAGCGGGATTTTCCCCGGCGCGGACGAGCCTACACGACGATACCAAGTGTGGTATCCCTTAAACGGAATAGTTCCTTCGATAATTTGTGGCATGACAGCCTCCTTGTGTGCGGGATTTTCTGTAGGATAGTGTAGGATGGGGAATTTGTCCAGGGGCTGCATAACGGGAAGTATAATGCGGTTGCCCTGAGGGGGCGGACGGTTCTTGACAGAATCCCTCTGGGGATACACAATTTCTTCAATAAATCTGTTTAATAAGGAAGTCCCCTGATGAAACACAGCGCAGGTATCTTGATTTTGGTATTACTTACCGGTATTCCGGTCCTTGGCGCGCAGGAGGCCAAAGCGGCTTCCATCCTGAACCACTACGCCGCCCGGAATTTTATTGCCGGCCCAATCAGCCGCGCCGATCTGGAAACCATACTCCGGGCCGGAGCGCGCGCTCCCAGCGCCAATAACCGCCAGCCTTGGCTGTTCACGGTGGTGCAGAATCAGGAATTGGCAAAAAAGATTGTCGGCGGCAATGAGGACGGGAATGTCCTCATCGTTATTTCCGCCGAGGGTGACGGAAAAACCGACGGCCGGGCAATCCTGGATTGCGCCCTGGCGACGGAGAACATATATCTTGCAGCCCAGGCTCTGGGTTACGGTTCCCGGATATACACCGGCCCCATGGACACCGTGAACCGCAGCTTCAAGACGGATTTGGATCTCCCCGCCGGATACAGCGCCGTAGCCCTAGTGCGGGTCGGCCGGGTACCGGGCGGCGTGGATGCGGTGAGCGCCGCTTCCGCCAGAAAGCCCCTCGACTCGGTGGTTATCTATAAGTAGGTCGGTACATTCCTGCCCCTGCGTTCATGTAAGCAGCCCGGTTTTCCAGTGCCAGACCGGAACGGAAAGCTCCGATGAAAACGGATTGATCCGTTCAAAGTCCGGAAGCCAGCTATCGTCGCATACCAGTTCCTGACAGAAGCCGTCTTCAATATCCATGTCTGTGAGCCATTGGAGAAGCCGGTCGTACTCGTCCCGGTTTACATAGCGGCGGGGGATGTTTTGATCCCCGCCCACCGGAGTGTACTGGGTCATCAGGGAAAGCAGGCCGCGGCAGTGGGCGGCAAACCATTGGAGGACCGCCTATATATAGAGTCTGTCCACAAAGTCGGTTACTTTGTGGACAGACTTTGCATTTTCTCACCTAAAGGTTACGAAAATGCAGATTTTAAGGTAGTCTGTCCATAATGTGTCTACATTATGGACAGACTCTATATAGAGCCTGTCCCAAAACTAATTGATTGTGCGCTAACGCGCACGGTGCGAACCTCCGGTTCGATGGGACAGGTTCTTGCAGTTTTTCAGGCTTCAGCCTGCGAACCGGAGGTTCGACAAAACTGCAAATTTCAAAGTTGCTTTCCCAAAACTGAAGTTTTGGGAAAGCCTCTATATTTACCGGGATTTATCCCAGTATCTCCCTGAGTATTTCCAGGCCCAGGTCTATCTCCTGATCGCTGATGATGTAGGGCGGAAGGAAACGCAGCGTTCCGGGCCCCGCCGGCAGCAGGAGGAGCCCCGGTCCGGGATGATCCGCGTTGTTCCCGGCCCTGGCAACGGCGGCTTCCAGGACGGGCCAGGCTTCGGTTTCCAGGTCCGCGCCTATCATGAGGCCCTGGCCCCGGACGGCCCGTATCCGGGGATGCTTCCAGGAGCGGAGGGTCTCCTGAATTCTGTCCCCTTTCCGGGCGATCCCGGCGAGGAAGGCGGGATTGTTCACCGTTTCCAGGACCACAAGGCCGGCGGCGGCGGCCACGGGGTTCCCCCCAAAGGTGCTGCCGTGATCCCCCGTCTCAAAAACGGACGCGGCTTTTTCCCCCGCCAGTACCGCCCCGACGGGGATGCCCCCGGCCAGGCCCTTCGCCAGGGTAACCGCGTCGGGCTTTACTCCCCAGGCTTCGCAGCCCAGGAAGGTCCCAGTACGCCCCACCCCGCACTGAACCTCGTCAAACATGAGGAGTATGTCCCGTTCGGCGCAGAGCCTGGCCGCCGCTTCGATGTACGCCGGTTCCTGGGGGATCACGCCGCTTTCCCCCTGAACCGCCTCGATCAGGAAGCCTGCGGTCGTACAGGGGTCCAGGGCCCGGTCCAGGGCGTCCGGGTCTCCGGGGGGAACAAAGGCGAAGCCCTCGGTGAAGGGGCCAAAGTCCCGGTGAAATTTCTCCTGCCCGGTGGCCGACAGGGTGGTGATGGTCCGGCCATGGAAGCTCCCTTTAAGGGTCACGATCCGGTGCCTGCCGGGGCCGTATTTTCTGAGGGAATACTTGCGGGCTATCTTGCAGGCCCCTTCGTTGGCTTCCGCCCCGGAATTGGCGAAAAACACCTTTTTCATTCCCACGGGGGCGCAGGCGGCCACGAGTTTTTCCGCAAAGGCGGCGCTTGTGTCGCTTTGAAAATAGTTGCTTACATGGCAGAGCCTGGCCGCCTGATCCGCAATAGCCTTTACCAGGGCCGGATATCCGTGTCCCAGGCAGTTCACCGCGATGCCGGAGGTAAAGTCCAGGTACTTCCTGCCCTCACGGTCCCACAGCCACGCCCCTTCTCCCCGGACAAAGGTCACCGGCAGCCGGTGGTAGGTGTCCATGAAAACGCCGGTCATAGGGTCCCCCCTTTATTCTCCGGCGCTTGGGGGGGCGTTGCGGGGGTGAAACCCCCGCTGAGGGGGGCAGCGGAAGACCAAACGGAGGGAGATGCCTCCGCGCCGGAGGCGCATCCGCATTGACCGGAGTGCGGGGCTGGAGCGGGGGGGGAGGCTTCCCCCTCATGGAGGATCATGGTCCCTATCCCTTCGTCGGTGAAGAGTTCTATGAGGAGGGCGTGGGGAAGACGGCCGTCTATGATGTGGGTCCGTTTGACCCCGCCGTCCAGGGCTAGGGTGCAGCAATCCACTTTAGGGATCATGCCCTGAGTGACGACGCCGTTTTTTTTGAGTCCTTCTACTTCGGCGCGGCGCACCGCTTTTATGAGGGAACCGGGATCCCTGACATCCCGGAGTATGCCCTGCACGTCGGTTATAAGGATCAGCTTTTCCGCCTTCAGCGCGCAGGCGATTCGGGCCGCCGCGGTGTCCGCGTTGATGTTGAGGGAACGGCCTGAATCTTCTCCGGTTCCCAGGGCCACCGGCGAGACAACGGGGATTACCGACTGATCCAACAGGGTGTTGAGGAGGGCGGCGTCTACGGTCTCTATCTCTCCCACAAGGCCCAGGTCCTCCCCATCGGGACGGAAGCGCCGGGCCCGGAAAAGGCCGCCGTCTATGCCCGAAAGCCCCACAGCTCGGCCCCCGGCCTGCTGGATGAGGGCGGTGATGTCCTTGTTCACCTTGCCGCAGAGGACCATCTGCACCACTTCCATGGTTTCTTCGCCGGTATACCGCAGGCCCCGGACAAAGCGGCTCTCCTTTCCCAGGGCCCTGAGCATTCCCTCGATTTCCGGGCCGCCTCCGTGGACCAGGACTACCCTGATGCCCACACAGGAAAGGAGGATTACGTCCTGGATGACCGCAGCCTTGAGTTCCCCGTTGATCATGGCGCTCCCGCCGTACTTTACCACCAGGGTCTTACCCTGGTACTGCTGAATATAGGGCAAGGCGCGGGTAAGTACCGCCGCCCGGTCCGGGTTGCTCAGTATGGCTTCTTTCATCAAAACCTCCTTTTGTTGACAAAGTTCTTAGAGGACAAAGTTCTCAGAGAACTTTGTCCTCTAGAAAAGCGCCGGAATCGCTTCCAGTCCTGTGGTTTCGGGATACCCGCACAAAATGTTCATGTTCTGAACCGCCTGACCTGCGGCTCCTTTGACCATGTTGTCTATGGCGGTGGCCACGATGAGGGTGGTCCCCGAAGCGTCCAGGTGGACGGAGATGTCGCAGAAGTTGGAACGCCGCACCCGGCCTGTGGCGGCAACGGTCCCCGCCGGAAGGACCCGGACAAAGGGTTCGTCCTTGTAGAACGCGGCGTACCGTTCCCGGATTTCCCGGATCTTCCCCTCTATGTCCGGAGAGGGGGGCCGTACCACGCCTTTGGCCGCCGGAACCCAGTGGGCCTTGTCCAGGGGGATGTAGATGGTGCTGAGGATTCCCCGGTTCATGGGGGCAAGGTGGGGCGTAAAGACAAGGGGAACGGGCCTTCCGGCCATCGCGCCCAAGGTACGGCTCAACTCCGGGGTATGCCGGTGGGCCCCCACCTTGTAGGGAGACACCGAATCGGAACACTCGGGGAAGTGGTAGGCCCTGCCGGGTTCCCGCCCCCCTCCGGTGACGCCGGAAGCGGCGTCCACTATGACGGGGCCGTCTCCGGCCAGGCACTTGGCCAGGGCGGGGTATATGCCCAGAGCGGCACCGGTGGGATAACAGCCGGGGTTCCCGATGATGACCGGCCCTTTGGCGGCCAGGGCCTTGATCTTGTCCCGGTTCAGTTCCGGCAGGCCGTAGACCGAATGCTGCCGCAGTTCCGGGTGGACATAGGGCTTGCCGTACCAAGCCTGGAAAGCGGCCTCGTCATCGTCAAAACGGAAGTCCGCAGACAGGTCTATGAAGGGGACGCCCTTCTCCATACACGCCTTGGCGTAGGGTTCCCCCGCGCCGTGGGGCAGGGCGGCGAAAACCACACCCGAAGCGGCGATCACCTTTTCGGGCTTTTCCAAAGGACCTGAGATTTTTCCCTGAAAATTCAGGTAAATGTTCTCTATCCGCTCCCCTTCGTAGCTCACCGAGCCCAGAACCAGCCCTTCAACTTCCGGATGCCCGGCCAAAATTCTGACTACTTCCGCCCCGGCGTATCCGGTGGCGCCTATAACTCCCGCAATCATCTATAACCTCCTCGCCGGGCGGGAAAATCCCCACCCGTCATCATTAGAGTTGTTCAAGAACCCGGTTGGTTCTCGAACAAGTCCTGCAAAATGCTCTGCATTTTGCCATTTTTAAGTGGCCGTTGTTCAGAAACTGAAGTTTCTGAACAACTCTATTATCAAAATAACAAAACCTGATAGTCTATTTTGTAACCGTTCACGCCACCATATATGTGGTCATTTTATCTTTATATACACTACATATAGTATACAAATAAGAATCAGAATTGCAATATACGCTACATATAGCGGTATTGGATACTAGTAGGTTGGCAAGACTAAAGAATAGGATATAAACTATGAAGTTTTATCCGGGCATCCTCTGCCGTAAACTGCCACTTCACTATCTTCTGCTTCTCATTGCGGCCTATCTGCCATG
>JAITBO010000027.1 GCA_031283505.1 Treponema sp.
GACGCCTGCCAGGGATGGAAGAACCCCAAGCTGGAACAGCTTGCCGCCAACGCCCGTGAAATCTATCAAACCACCAAGGCCGGGCAGGTGGTGTTTTGCGACCGGGTATTTTCAAGCGATGCTTCCTTTGCTATGCACCGGAAGATAAAAAAATCTCTGGTGGAAGCGGGCTTTAAGGAGAGTGAAATTGTCATTGTCAACGGGTTTACCAAATCGGGCGGGGCGCAGAGCGACAGCCAGATCGAGAAGGAAGTATCCCAGGCGGTGGAGAAATTCAACAATGGGACTTATAAAGTCCTCATCGGCTCCACCGCCTGTATCGGCGAAGGGCTTAACCTCCAGGAGAACTCCGCCGCCCTCCACCACTTCGACATCCCCTTCCGGCCCTCGGACTTTATCCAGCGCAACGGGCGGATCGACCGCCAGGGGAATAACCAGAACGCCGTGGATCTCCATACCTATATGTCCGCGGGAACCATAGACAATTATTCGGTTTCCCTGGTCCAGCGGAAAGCAAACTGGATTGACCAGTTATTGAAAACAAAGTCCCATGTGTTCGTAAATCCTAATGACGAGAACTTTGTCGATGCCGATGAGTTGCTCCTGGCCCTTACCGAGGAATGGGGAGACGCGAGCCAGGCGGCGGCGCGGCGGGAGGCGGTGAACCGTCAGAAAGCGGAGAAGATGGCCGGGGCGCAGGACGCCCAGCGGAAAGAATTACTTGCCCAGCTTTCCCTCCTCCGCTTTTCCCTCAAATCCTTCGATGGGGACAAAGGTTCTCCGCGGTACCAGAACCGGGTCAAAAAAATCAACATTGTGGAAAAGGCGCTTCTCAATAATCCCGGCATTACCGAACAGCAAAAAACGATTGCCAGGAAAGATACGCCGTTCCTGTATTCACAAGACCTAGACCAGATAGTCCTCAAGGGCGACCTCTTTTTCAGCTACGGCACGCCCTATGAAATTGTCGCTCTTAATTTCAAGAAACGGGAGTTTACCGGGAAGCCACTCCGGGAAGAAAGGCATAATAGTTACTCCCCCTACAGCCAGAAGCAGAACCTGAACGAGGAAATGTCCGTAGTGAAGATGAAATCGGCGAATAATTTTGCCTATTACCCGCAGCCTTCTCGGGAAGACAAGAAACGGATTTTGAGCATTGACACAAAAGATTTTTACCGGATTGAAGATGATTCATTCAAAGAAAAGTATTATGAACGCCACCTCAAGACTTGCCGTAGTAATCCTGACTTTACCCCTGTCTATTTCTTTATCTACCAAGACAATGGGAAATTACTCATACAGGATCATGCGCCCTATACCGCCGATGACCATTCGATACAAGCGATCAATCCCTTTAATGAGGTTGACCGGGAAAAGCTAAAAACGGCTCTCCGCGCGGGTATTGAGTTTGAAAACAAATACCGCCAGGAGTCCCAGCTTGAAACCATCGGCGAGACGATGCCTGAAATAGGGAAGCTCATAGAAAAAGCGATGGCCGGCCCAGGGCAGGAAGTGGCGGAGGGAAGCGCCCTCCTGAAAGAGAATACCCCGGAAAACTTCAGGGAAAACCTTATCGAGATGGGAAGGCGGCCCCGCTACCGAAACGATGTGATGGCGGCCGCCCAGCACCTTATCCGGACGGCGGAACCTTCCGACAGGGAACGCCTGAAAGAAAAGCTCCTCTCCCTGGGCTGCACCAGTCCGGATTCCACCAGGAATATCCTCGCCGCGTGGATTCAGGAACGGCCCGGCATCCCCCAACGCATGACTCCGCCTGATCCGGGCTTGGGGAGGTAGGGGATATGGCGGAATTAAAACAGTTTGATCTTGATTTTTCAGGCGATTTTCTTGATACAACAACCCCCGCTAAACCCGTCCCTAAAGAGTTAATCCCGGATAAAAAGCGCGAACCGGTTATTGAAGAAATGAAAAACAAAACGGAGAGCTATGACTTTGAACCGGTTACCAACGGCGTCGTTACCGATTATTCCGCGTTCCCCGCCAACCGTATCTATATTGCCAATGAAAAGACCATCCTCAAAAGCGGCGCCCCTCCCTGGATACCGCCTTTCGATCAGGACTTTATGCGCGGTAACGCCTATATGCCCCCGGTTCTCAAAGACAAAGATACCTATCTCATGGCCGCTTCGCATAATTTCAAAAAGATGTACCGGCTGTCCATAGACGGGCTGGCCGCCACCATTGATTATTACACCAAATACCAAAAAGCCCTGAATAATGAGGAAGCGAAAAATACCCTCGCCAGGCGGTTAGAGGAGGCCAAAGAATGGCTGGGTAATCCCGAGAACGACACCGGGGGGAACTCATTTCTCAAGCGGTTTCATGAAAGCGTCATCAGGGGAGAACTCAAAGTAAAATCAAAACCGGTAAGGCTGCTTTCCCCGAACCGTATGACCCATTCCCAGATGAAACTCTTTTCCGATAACGGCCTGAAAAAACAGGACGCCTGGAACGCCTACCGGACTATCAAAGAAGAAGTCCGGCAGAAGATGCTGGATATGTCCTGCCAGATTGAAGACCTGCAATCATCCTATACCAAGGGAACCGAAACTTCCTACGGCGATACAAACACCAACAACTCCCTGAAAGAAAAATACGGCGTCCTGGTGAAACGGCAGAATGGGAACGCCATAAACCGGGAAGAAATTAAGGACATCGCCTCCGCGCTGGATAAGATAGGCGGGGTATTCGGGGACTTAAAGAAAATATCCGAAGACTACGGCTTAAAAATCAGCCATGCCGGGGGAAAGCATATGTTCGCCCGGAGATTTACGGGTCTATTCTTTGATGTCCACAAGGCTATCGGGGTGAGTTTCGGTAATAAGGATACTGATTTCCTGATTCTGGCCCATGAATACGCCCACTTTCTTGACGCCCAGGCGGGAAAAGGCTTAAATCATTTTTTCGCTTCCGATAAGCCGCTTACCGCCGAGAGCGCCATTGCCAGGGAATTCCGGTCGGTCATGAACAAGCGGGAAACGAGAACTATAGAAAGCAAGTACCTTAACCGTACCTGTGAATGTTTCGCCCGCGCCATGGAACAATACACCGCCTATAAGGTCTCCCCGGAGCAGTTCAAACAATATTGCGGGAAAGAAGCCTACGCGGGAGACGGGGTTTTCAAGGAGAAAATAGCGCCCCTGGTCGAAACCTTACTGGTGGAACGGCACGATCTTTGGCATTGCGTCCCCCCGGATACCGGCATGGCAAAACTAAAGGAATTCGGCATTTCCCCGGAAGACAATACCGGTCCGCGGTTCAAAAATAATTTCCTCTTGGTATGCCGTAACGCTGAATATAAAGAGAAACCCATGGAAGCGGCGCAGCTTCTGATTAAAAATGTTTTGCCGCAACACAAAGATACGCTTAATGGCTATTTATTGCAACACGGATTTTCTAACCCGGAAGCAACCAGCAATAAACTATGTCAATGGATTTCGGAAACCAACCATGAGAAAAAGATGGAAAAGGAGGACCCGTCTATAGAGCGGTAAGGAGGATAGAAACATGAAGGAATATATCGTTTCGACACAGGATGAATATGACAGTATCAAAGATGAAATAACCGCCCGGATTATAATTCGAAATACCGACGGCTTAATCGAAGTAGGAGGAAAGGCGCTGATTATTGCCGCACAAGACAGCCACGTTAAAGCAAAAGAAAATACAATTATAGAAGCGTTTGAGAACGCAGAAGTGTCCCTGTATGATTCAGCCGAAGCCACAATCCAGGATACCGTGTGGTTACACGCTTTTGACCATTCCAGGGCGTACTGTTACGGAGATTCAGAGGTGTATGCGCATAATCATTCGCTAATTCATGCGTTTGCAAACACGGGTGTACAGAGTTTTGATAAGGCAAGCATAAAAGCCCATCATAATAGCCATGTTACCGCCTACGGGAATAGTTGCGTGTTGGCAAGCGATCACGCTATTGCTGTCTCTTATGAAGAAGCAACCGTCCGATCCGCTGGTCATGCTTTGGTCCACGCTTTTGGGAAAAGCAAAGTCGATGCCAAAGGCTATTCACAAGTTATAGCCCGCAACGAAAGTCATGTACACTCAGGAGATTTTGTCCGGGTTCAATCTTTTGATTCAAGCTATGTAGAAGCAATGAATGACGCTACTGTTTTCGCAAATGACAAGTCTCACGTTGACGCTAGAATGAAGGTGAAGATTATCGCGTGGGATGCGGCTACTATTGACGCGGTTGATAATGCTCAAATTTCCGCCGTGGGTAAAACAACGGTAGAAGTTTTTGATTCAGTCCGTGTTGAAGCGAAGGGACAGAGCATGGTCTACGCGCATGATGAAACCACGATAATTGCAGGAGACAACTCATCTGTTCGTGCCTTTGGGCATCCTGCGGTAACAAGCGGGCCGGGGGTATCCGTTGCCCGGTTTCCCGCCACACGGATTCCTTTGCCCAATGAGCTAAATACAGCGGAGCATTTTGAGAAAAATTATATCGCCCTGGCTAACACCGCCGAATTCCGGCATAACCCCATCCATGCCGGAAGGCTGCTCATAAGAAACGCCGGACACGGAAACCGGGAAAAAATCCTGCTCATGCTCCATCAAAAAGGCTGCCATAACAGCCGGGAAATTAAGGACTATCTTATGAAACTCTTTGCGGAACACCGAAAACCAAAAAGGGAGACCCCTTCCAATGATTACTCCGTTGAACGGTAAAAAAGGAAACGCCATTGAAAGAAGCACAGGAAGAAAAATACTATGCCAGTCTCAATGCTATTATAAATCAGTATAACCGGAATCATTTTAACCATGCGGTTATGCCAGATGAACAATACGCCTCCTCCCTGGCGGAGTTTATCATGGTTTCCTATCCCCGGCTTACCCAAAATCTTTTGAACGGTTCAGTTTACACAGTCCCGAAAACACCCTTTTCCGAACGCATTATCCCGGCCATTATCAACGCCGCCAATAAAGGCACAGTAGTATCGGTCAGGGACGTTCAGGGGAAACTAAAAATATACGCCAATGCCGGAAAGGACAGGAAAGGAACTAAAAAGCGAATCCTCGTCCTTGACGGGCATGAGAAGGATATAGCGAAAAATAACCACCGGCAGCTATTGGCCTACCATATCCTGAAAGACGACATCCACTATGTATTCCACAATGAAAAATATTCCCGGACAAGACCTATTTTGCCTGCTTCTCCCGCGCAACGGCAGAACAGGAATACTGTAACACCGAAAGGGAAATTTGAGAAGCAGTTTAAGTCCCTGATACGGGAGCAGGGCGCGGGTTCTTCCCCAGCCGTTACCGCCCAATACATCTTTACCACCATGGCCTATAGCGATAAAAGGAAGCTTAATGTTTCCCTCAAGGCAATGGGGGTGAAGACCAGTACCGATATGGATAAGCTCCTGCAACGTTGGAAATCCGAAGCCTTGCGGGACAGCCCCCTTCCCAGCCACACCCATGCAAGGGAATCAGTGGGATATAGCCGATAATGGCGCAGCTTGAATTTGACTTTGCGGAGTTTATCAACAGGCCCAGGGAGAACCCTGACTTTGTGCAGCCTTTTCCCTGGCCCGCCGCCCTCCGACCGGAAGCGGTGTACCGGAAAGCCATCAACACGCCCAAGTCCGCCAATCTCTATTCCATTGTAGGCAGCAGGATAGAACTCAACAAAGAACGGTACCCGACCAGGCGGGGATGGAAAACCCTGAACAATCTCCTGGGCGTCTACCGGGACAAACGGTTTGAAACCGTGCGGTATCTCTTGGTGGACAAATGGGGGATAATCCGCGATCACACGGCCATCACCAGTTATGCCACCAATCTCTGTAAAATCGTGCCTGATGATTTTTCGGGGAAAGACTTTGTTGACCAGGTGAAGAAACAAGCGGTATATAATTCATGCAAAATAATCCTTATCCATAACCACCCTTCAGGGAGAACTGATCCAAGCAATGAGGATATTGAGATAACCAAGTCTTTTGAAATGATGTTTGGAGGACTGTTCGCGGGACACGTTATTCTTGATCATGGAAAATTCGGCCTCTGTCTCCCCGGCGAAACTTTTGAAACTATTTCCCTTCCGGCAAAAAATGATGATCCCCTGGTTAAACCTGACAACAAAGCATATTTTGGCATAAACCTTGCCGACAGTACCGATGATAAGTTTTCAATCCTGAAAAACGCCTTACAGGTTGACGGTATCCATTCCTGGAACGATACCGATTGGGTGCCGGTTGTCTTTGCCAACGGCGCGGGCGTTACCCAGGCCCTGCATTATTACGGAACCGCTGAATTCACCAGGGAAAACGCCGCTAAACATATCATGGACAAAACCATCATGATAAGCCGCCAGTGCGGGGCGATCTGGGCGTTCCCTATTACCGATAACCGGGAATTGCTTGAACCAATCTCCCGGATTACACGGGAAACAAACATTTTCAGGGATTTCTATGTTAATGGAACAACAGGGCATTCGATGAAATTGGGAGGATCGCTTACCCCGCATCTTCCGGTTGATACCAATTACGCCTCGACCTTTCCGGTTTATCCGGCTGTTTCCCCGCCACAACAGGAACGGCAGGTGGCGGGGGAAATATTGGCTGATGGAGCGGGAAAAGAACAAAAGGAGAAGACTATGGAAAAACCAATACCGGAAGGCAGAGAACTTAACCGGGAACAGCACATGGCCCTGGTTGAATTTCTGGATCAGTGTTCTACTAAAATGAATGACAGTTTTATGCGGGACTATACGCGAGACATAACCGGTATCAGAGAATTTAATTTCTTGAAGGATTACATTCCTCCTATTGAAAATAATTCCTGGGATGTATACCGGGAGAAACTTCAGGAAGCCCATAGGCGGGAACTCCATTCCTATACGGAAC
>JAITBO010000201.1 GCA_031283505.1 Treponema sp.
CCCGGGGCAATCGTTATTCTGGATACGGTGGAGGTGTCAAAGATGCTTGAAATAAAGGGCGAGGACTATCCGCCCATAATTCTGAGCGATGACTCCGTGATGTCCGGCGGGAAGTTACAGGCCAAGGAACAGATACAGATAGAGAATGGTGGTACTAGCCTGCTAAAGTTAACTAACAATGCCAGCGTAACCCTGGAGGGGGGCCTGATCCTGGCGGGGCTTGGTAAGGATGCTACAAGTTAAGGTGAACGGAGTATGGGTGGACGGCAGTACGTTTACCATGAACGGCGGGGAAATATCCGGCAATACCGCCGGCATCGGCACCAACCCCTTCTACGGCGGCGGGGTACTCATCCAAGGCGGAAGTACGTTTACCATGATGAGCGACGGGGAAATATATCCGGCAATACCGTCACCGTCACCGGCGACAACTACGGCGGCGGCGGGGTACTCATCCAAGGCGGAAGTACGTTTACCATGAGCGGCGGGAAAATATCCGGCAATTCCACTGGTTGGCACGGCGGCGGGGTACTCATCCGAGATGGAAGTAGGTTTACCATGAGTGGCAGCGGGGAAATATCCGGCAATTCCACCGATTTTTACGGTGGCGGGGTATGCGTAGGGAAGCAGGGTACGTTTATCATGAGCGATGGGAAAATATCCGGCAATATCGCCGGCAAGAAGAAAGACCCCGGCAATTCCAGCGCTGGCGGCGGGGTATACGTGACCGGCCAATTCGCAAAGACCGGCGGTACGATATACGGGTATGACGCCAACCCGGACAACAATAAAGTGGTGGATTCGGGAGGCAACATCGTGAACAACGAAGGCCATGCGGTCTATGTGAAGATTTCGGACAATCCCTACACCTACTACAGCAAAGAAACCACGGTAACCGGCAATCTGTTCTACAACTATCCCTCTACCGGCACTTCTTCCGGCTGGGATTGAGAATCCCCTGTCCCGGCGACTGCCTGTCCCGGCAGTCGCCGCATAATGCTGGCGGCATATCCGCGCCCTCTCCCTTGGGGGAGGGCGTGTTTTGGTAACCCGCCTTGTGAGCCGGAGCCAAAACTGAAAAAATTTAACCACGAACCTCACAAACAAACTATGGATTTAACCTCAAAAGTTCGTGTTGTTCGTATGGTTAGTGGTTCATATTATTCTTCCTGCCTAACGAAGCATTAAGGCACGGCCTTCAAACTTCGTTTTTCCTCTTTCCTCTGTGTAACTCCGTGTCCTCCGTGGTTAATTTTTTTCATTTCGGTAACATTTTTGATGATGCAACACGCCGCGATTCCTCACGTAAAAATTTTACCGAAAGAAACGAATTCCTCAATGTCCATTTTGCGGAAGCGGAGATGTTCGCAGCTATGGCGCTTCAAACGGTAAAAAGCGGTATGCTTGTAATAATGGTATATTCCCATATGGGCCTTGTTTCTCAGGGGATAATGGACAGTCCAGCCTAAGGCGACATCGGTCAAGGTGAAGTAAAACTCACCAGAAGGGTTCCCGCCATCGTTTGAAAGAAACGGGGAATTTTCGTCGCCTTCTGCATGAAAGCTGGGAAGACTTCCTGATTTTCGTCTCGGGCGATGAACCGGGCGGGTAAATGTAAAATTGCTGGTGAGGCAATGCGCCAGCAATTCTCAATTTAAAAATATTTCACGTAAAAAAAGCCCGAAAACAACGAGTTACTCGGGTTATCTCCGCTATTGTCTGTTTTTTTATACATATTTCTACCGGCTTTGGGTGTTATTTTCCTAAACTGAGAATTACTGGCAATACGCATACTGGACAGAATTTTTTCAATCTGATATAGTAATGCGGTATCGTTTTGCATTCTGTAGAATTTGAAATGGTGGTTCCCATGGATGCGGTTAAAAAACCAGGGATGCCTGCGAGGAGGTCAGTTGGCGGATAAGGATTTAAGGATCAATGAGCAAATTCGGATACGGGAAGTCCGTCTTATTCGGGAAGACGGTGAACAGCAAGTTATGACGACTGCCGACGCTCTTGAATTGGCCCGGGAACAGGGTCTTGATTTAGTAGAAGTTGCTCCTCAGGCAGTACCTCCGGTAGTCAAAATCATGAACTACGGGAAGTATAAATTTGAAAATGAAAAAAAAGTTCGGGATTCCAGAAAAAAGCAGAAATTGCTCAAATTAAAGGAAATCCGGATGCAACCCAAGATCGACGAACATGATCTTGATTTCAAATCAAAGCATGTTCGGGAATTCCTTGCCGAAGGCAATAAGGTCAAGGTGACGGTCCGTTTCCGGGGTCGTGAGCTTGCTCATACGGAGCTTGGACTTGATGTTCTAAAGGATGTCTTACAGCGTATTGAAGGGGAGTATGTGCTGGACAAGGCTCCGGCTATGGAAGGCCGGTTCATGTCCATGGTTTTAAGCCCCAAATCTAGAAAATAGAGGATTATCATGCCTAAGATGAAGACAAAAAAAAGCGCGGCCAAGCGCTATTCATTCACCGGGACAGGGAAGGTCAAGTACAAAAAACAGAACCTTCGCCATATTCTCACCAAAAAGTCCGCAAAACGGAAACGGAACCTGCGCCACGCTGGTATATTGTCCACCGATAACACCGTGGTCATCAGGAAGCAGTTACTACCCTACGGCTGAACAAAGCCGTAAGAAAACAGGAGTTTTTCATGTCAAGAGCAGTAGACGGTTTAAAACGGAAGAATCATCGCAAGAAAATACTAAAACAGGCTAAAGGTTATTGGGGCCGTCGGCATTCGAACTACAAGACCGCCAAAGATGCGGTTACCAAGGGGCTTTTCTATGCCTACCGGGACCGGAAGGACAGAAAAGGCGATTTTCGGCGGCTCTGGATCATCAGGATCAATGCCGCCTGTCGGGAAGAAGGCATTTCTTATTCCCGGCTCATTGCCGGTTTGATTAAGGCGGGGATAACAATAAACCGCAAGGCTCTGGCATCCCTGGCGGTAGAAGATATTCCGGCCTTCAAAGCGGTAGTTTCTCAAGTAAAAACGGCGCTGGGGGCCTAGCCATGGTAAGCCTTGAGCAAGTCAAATTACTGGAATCCAAGGTTATCAAAGCCATTGAATATGTGGATCAGGTAACCGAAGAAAACAGCATTTTACGGGAAAAACTGGAATCCTATCAGAAACGGGTCGATGAGCTTGAGGTATTGGTGCAGCGTTTTAAAGAAGATCAGAGCCGGATTGAGGAAGGAATCATCTCTGCCCTTAACCGGCTCAGCCAGTTTGAGGCCGATATGAAAAGAAGCCTTTCCCCGGAAAAATTCCGCAAAGACGCCGTTCCGGGAAAAGCCGTGCAGAAAGAGGTGGAAATTCCGTCGGAACAGCTTGAGGAGCAAAATGGCGGCGATGAACCCGTTAAACTGTCCTATGAGTCTTCCCTTGTAAAGGTGGAAGAAGAAACAGACAGCGGCTTGATCCTTGAGCCGGAGACTGATGATTTGCCGGGAGATGAAGAAAACTCCGAAGAGACGCTGAATCCGGGGGAACTGGATATTTTTTAAGGAGCCCGTGTGCCAAGCAGCAGCCTCCGTATTGACATACTGGGTACGTCTTTTTCCGTCAGCGCCGACGAAGAGCCCGGGTATCTTGAAAACCTCTTTAACCGTTACTATAGATGTGTAGAGAATACCCGAAAAATTACCGGACTTTCGGATCCCCTGAAGCTTGCTATCATGACTGGGTTTCTCCTCTGTGAAGATATTCAAAAACGCCGGGAAAACGTCGATTCTCAGGAAGCGGAACGGATTTTTCTGGATATTAATACCCGGATAGACGAAGTTTTAGATAAACAAAACTGAATTCTCCGCCCATCTGATACGGCGGCCATGCTGGTGGCAGGTCCCGAGGGAATTCCGATGAACCGGGAGTTTGTATGCGTCATGTTATAAAATTGATAAACCAGATAAAAACCTACGCTTGGGGTTCCCCGTTATGGATACCCCAATTAATGGGCCGGAAGAACAGTTCGGGAGAACCTTGGGCGGAACTGTGGATGGGCGTTCATCCCCAGGGGCCTTCCGCTCTGGATATTCCGGGGGAACAGCCCCTGCTTTCGGACATTATCGGCAAATATCCTGAATTGTGCCTGGGAGAAGCGGTCAGCCGGGAATTCGGCGCTCTCCCTTTCCTGCTCAAGCTTCTGGCCGCTGCCAAACCTCTGTCTGTCCAGGCTCATCCGAACCTCGTCCAGGCGCGGACGGGCTTTGCGCGGGAAAACGCGGCGGGTCTGGCCCTGGAGGACCCCGCCCGCAACTATAAGGACCCAAATCACAAGCCGGAAATCCTCTGCGCCCTGAGTCCCTTCCGGGCCATGTGCGGTTTCCGGGAACCGGAGATCATCCTCACCCTGCTGGAGACCTTTTCCCGAAATGCCCTGACCCGGTCCGGAACGCCGCTCAACGCCGGTTTTGCCCAGCTTCGGGACGCCCTAAAAATGGGGAAGGACGAGGCGCTTAGGCTCTTCCTTGCGGCCCTTTTCGAACTGCCCGGAGAATTCCGGCGGGAATTGAGCGTCTACACCCTGGAACAGGAACAGGTCCTGGACAAGACCGATCCCGGACATACGGAAATTTGGCAGACCGCCGCTTATTTTGCCCGGCTGTATCCGGGGGACCCGGCGGTGATCGCCCCCTTGTACCTCAACCTAATCAGCCTGGCGCCGAGGGAAGCGATCTACCTTCCCGCCGGGATACTCCACGCCTACATCGAGGGGCTTGGGGTGGAACTGATGGCCAACTCAGACAACGTACTCAGGGGAGGGCTTACCCCAAAACACCTGGACCTGGGGGAGTTGGCGCACATCCTGGAATTTCGTCCCTTTTCCCCCGCCGTGCTGCGGCCTCCCAAGTCCGCCTCCCCTGCGTTCACTTACCCCACGGACTGCCGGGAATTTTCCCTTTCGGTAATCCGGGGAAAAGGGGAATCCCTGCCCTTCCCCAAGGCAGGGCCGGCCATAGTCATCGTTACCGAAGGCCGGGCGATCTTTTCTTGCCGGGATGGAAAGGACGAACCGGCGGAGACTCTTGCCCTTGAGCAGGGGGAAAGCGCTTTTATCGCCTTCCCGGCAGAGGGCGCGGCCCTTGCCTGTTCCGGCTCTTTTACGCTTTACGCCGCCGGGACAGGCGTTCCGCCTCCCACTCCATGAAGATCCTCGTAGACGCCGACTCCTGCCCGAAACCGGCCCGGATACTGATACTCCGCGTCGCCGCACGGACCTCCCTGACTGCCGTCTTTGCCGCGAACTGCCCCATTCCGGGGATCGCCGGACCCGGCGCGGTGATGGAGGTCTGCCCTGCCGGGGAAGGAGCGGCGGACGACCGGATTGCGGAACTCGCACGGCCCGGCGACCTGGTGGTGACCAGGGACATCCCCCTGGCTTCCCGGCTTGTGGATGCCGCAATCCTGGTGATAGACGACCGGGGACAGGTATACACCAGGGAAAACATCGGAGAGAAGCTGTCTTTTCGGGATTTTAAGGTGGGGCTGGCGGACAGCGGACTCGGCATTGAACGGACCGCCTCCTACGGAAAACGGGAACTCAAAAATTTCGCCAACGCCCTGGATCGACTTCTGGTCAAGCTGATTCGGGAAGCCAAAGGGAATTTATAAGGCCGTTGCGAAGCCGGTTAATCTTTTCTGCCGGTACACTTGATGACGTGGTACCCGAACTGGGTCTGCACCACGCCGCTTACGGAGCCCGGCAAAAGTTGCTTGACCGCCGATTCAAAGGGCGCCACCATCTTTCCCGGACCGAACCAGCCCAGATCGCCGCCCGACGATCTGGAAGGGCAGGTGGAAAGCTCCCGCGCCAGGGACTCAAATGGAGCGCCCTGTTTGATTCGTTTGAGGAGGTCTTCGGCCAGCCCTCTGTCTTTAACCAAAATATGACTTGCTCGCCATTCCATACAAACTCCTAAAAAAGCCCCGGGGAAAGGAATAACCCCGGGGCACACACAAAGGGAAGGAGGAATAAAAACCCCGCATAATCATTTGAAGCATACTCAAAATTAAACTAACTTCAGGCAACGCCACATCAGATTACCGTGTTTAATTATATAACAAAACCTGGGAAGAAAGGTAACAATAATAATCACATTTTTGGGCGAATTTCATTAACCGTTGAGCCACTTTCAAAACTAACCGGGTTTTGAAACTGGTTCTTGTAGTTTTTCAGGCTTTCAGCCTTACAAAACTGCGAATTTCAAGGTTGCTTTTCCAAAACTGAAGTTTAGGGAAAGCCTCGTTAGTTACATTTTTTGCAACCTTTCAGTTCTTTTCCGGTCAAATAAACAGGAAAAAGGAACATGATACATCTTAAGAGTTTGACTCTTCCGGTCTTGGCGCTGGAGGCGGCTGCGCGGTATAAAAAACGCACGGCTTTTGGGGTATTCGGGGACAGAAATATCCATAACAGAATCAGCTACAATGAATTCGGTCGCCTAATCCGGCTTTTTGCCTACAGACTCCGGGAAATAAACATAACCCCCGGGGACAGAGTGATGCTCCTGTCGGAAAACCGCCCTGAATGGCCCATTGCCTATTTCGGCATAGCTCTGACCGGGGCCGTTTCGGTTCCAATTCTGACGGACTTCTCCGCCGAACAGATAGGGAATATCGCCGCCCATGCGGGAATATCCGCCGTCTGCCTTACCGGGAAGACCGCTCCAAAAACAAGCGGAATGAAAATGGTTCCGGTTATCAACTTCGACCGGTTTGAGCAATTCCTGCGGTCTACAGATCAAGACGAAGCCGCTATTGCGGAAGGCCGCTTCCCGAAGGTAATGGAAGACGATCTGGCATCAATTATCTATACCTCGGGTACCACCGGCCAGAGCAAAGGAGTGATGCTTTCCCACCGCAACATGGTCTACACCGCAACGGCCACTCGATCCATTTTTAAGATTTACCCCAGGGATCGCTTTCTGTCCCTGGTGACTTTGGCTCATGTCTTTGAATGTACTATGGGTATGCTGATCGCCGTGATGAGCGGGGCTTCCACCACCTATCTGAACGGACCTCCGGCTCCCGCAGTGCTGCTCCCGGCGGCCCAGGCCATACACCCCACAGTCATGCTCACAGTCCCCCTCATCATCGAGAAGCTTTATCGTAGCCACATTGAACCGGCCCTTAAAGCCAACCCCCTGTATCGCTTTCCCCTGACCCGGCCCCTTGCCTTAGCTGCGGCAGGCCGGAAGTTCATGAGCATCTTCGGCGGGGCTGTCAGGTTTTTCAGCATAGGCGGGGCCGCCCTGTCCGAAGATGTAGAACGCTTCCTCAGAAAGGTACAGTTTCCCTACGCCCTGGGGTATGGAATGACCGAAGCAGCCCCCCTTCTGGCGGGTACCGCTCCCTTCAAGTCTCCTCTCTCGTCCGCAGGCCGGGTCCTCAAGGGGGTATCCCTGCGTATTGTGGATGGCGAAATTCAGACCAAAGGTCCCAACATCATGTCCGGTTACTACCGGGATGAAAAGCGTACCCTTGAATCTTTTACTTCCGACGGCTGGTTCAAAACCGGCGACCTGGGAGTATTTGACAAACGGGGTTACCTCTACATCAAGGGCCGCCTCAAGGCAATGATTCTGGGTCCTTCGGGGGAGAACATCTACCCTGAAGAAATCGAAAGCCTCCTCTACAGTTCGGAAATCGTAGAGGACGCCCTGGTCTACCCTGGTGAAAGGGGGGAACTCGTGGCTCTCATCGTGTTAAGTGAAAAAGCCAAGACCATGTTGGCCGTCATCGGGGACGCCCTGGACTCGGCGGGCAGCGCATTGGGTTCCGCGCTTTTGGATCTGAAAAAAGCGGTGAACAAGCGCTTGGCTTCATTCTCCCGCATAAGCCGCATAGAAATACGAATCGAACCTTTCGAGAAGACGGCCACCCGGAAGATCAAGCGGTTTCTTTACTCCAAACGGAATACGACATTTCTTAGATGACCCTCGGGTATAAGGTTGTAAAAAGATGTTGAGGTCTACCGCCGTTTCAAAATCCTTTTTCACATTCTGAATGGTCTGGCTGCTTACCCCGATACGGTGTACGATGTCCGTTTCGGCATCCGGTTTCCGGGCGCCCGAGGTATCCAGGGCAAGGATGATGGCCGCCCGCTTAACTAATTTGACGCTCCGTTCCCCGGCTTTCGTAAATACTTCCAGTTCATGTCGTTTTTCCGAGGTGAGCGTTATGTTCCGCTTGGTTCGTATCATTAGTAGTATCCTCCCACGAGAATACTCCCATTTCCTTCACTGTCTGTACAGTTTTAGTTGTTACGATGTACTAGTAGGTTGGCAAGACTAAAAAAAGTGGTATAAAATACCCTTACTCAGGGGAGGGTATTAGAGATGAGAGGAAAGACCTATCGGGTACATTTGACTGAGGATGAACAACAGCGGATTGAAGATATCATAACCAAGGGCGTCCATCCGGCGCGGCAAATAACCCGCGCCCACCTACTGCTCTTATTGTATGAAGGGACAGGCCAGGGGGGAAAGCCGGTTGAGGTACCGGACCAAAGGGACATTGCGAACCAGTGCCGGTGTACCACCAGCCTGGTGTATACCGTCAGTAAGCAGTATGTAAAAGAA
>JAITBO010000253.1 GCA_031283505.1 Treponema sp.
GCGGCATGGCAGATAGGCCGCAATGAGAAGCAGAAGATAGTGAAGTGGCAGTTTACGGCAGAGGATGCCCGGATAAAACTTCATAGTTTATATTCTATTCTTTAGTCTTGCCAACCTACTAGTGTCCTCCCGCAAGCCATCGGTTGATGAGATACCGGGCCACCGATCCGGGGCCGGGCAGGTTCGGCAGGGCATCGCGGCGGAACCAGCGGGCGTCTTCGATTTCCTCGCCGTCGGGACGGACTTCCCCCCGGACATGGCGGGCGGTGAACCCTATCATCAGGGAGTTGGGAAAAGGCCAGGGCTGGGACGCCTCGTACCGCAGGCTGTCGATCTCAATTCCCGCCTCTTCCCGGACTTCCCGCTCCACCGTGGTTTCCAGATTTTCTCCGGCTTCGTTGAACCCCGCGATAAGACTGTAGACGCCGCCTGAAAACTTTTTGTTGTGGGCCAGGAGAGCCTCATCCCGGTCATTGGTAACCAGGACGATGACGGCTGGGGAAATCCGGGGGTACTCCCGCCGTCCGCAAACCGGGCAGAGCCGGGCAAGCTCGTCGGGGGCGTCCGTGTTGCGGCTGCCGCAGACGCCGCAGTACACCGACTCCCGGCGCCACTGCATGACGTGGTAGGCCCTGAAAAGGCGGCCTATATCCTCCCGGCCAGAGAAGACGCCCTGTTCCGCAAAGGGAAGGGAACGCCGTATGTGGACAGTCCGCCACCCGGCGGGCAGGAAAACGGCGTCGTCCAGAAGCAAGCCCCCGATGGTCCCTTCCCCGCCGATCTCAGGGATTTCAAAATAATCAATTCCCCCGCCTATCCATTCACCGGGGAGCGTCTCCCGGTCGATTCCTTTGGATAAAAGGGAATCATCGTCAATTGGGGGGGGGACTTCATTTAAGGAACCGGGAACCGCCAGGGTATCCCCCTGAAAAACAAACACCCTGGAAGCGCAAACACCATCCGCCATAAACCCTCTCGTAAAGTCATCATAGTACGATGCACTCTCAGCTTCAAGCGCACGCCGGCGTTCTTCTTTTTCATTTTTCGATTCTTGACAAAAGATCGTAACGGAACAATAGTTAGTTTTAGATGGGAGAATAATTGAACAGCTTTCAGCCGTGAATACAAGGAGTTTTTCCGTGCAATTGCAGCGCCCGGCTTTTATTCAGGAACAGCGGTTAAAGATGAGTCCTCAACTCTATCAGTCTATCAAGATGATGGAGATGCCCATCGTGGATTTGCGGGAAAAAATCGAGGAAGAACTGGAACGGAATCCAGCGCTGGAGGTACTGGAGGATCGTTCCACGGTCTCCCTGGACGAGGCGTATACCCCCCCAAAAGAGGAAGACGATTACTTTGAGGTTACGTCAGACTCGGGGTTTATCCGCCAGGGCGGGAATGGGGCTGCGGAGGAACAGCATGATTTTATTGAAGTGGCTCTATCCAGGCCGGAAACGCTTCAGGAGCATCTGCTTTGGAACCTGTGGCTGGAGCCGGTAGATGTTGAGATCCGGCGGCTTGGAGAACTTCTCATTCAAAATCTGGATGCCGATGGGTTCCACAAAGAGCCGGTGGAGGCGCTTCTTAAAGGAGAGCCGCCGGGAAAGATTGAAGAGGCGTTGAAACTGGTACAGTCCCTGGAGCCGCCGGGATCCTGTACCAGGGATTTCCGCGAGTCCCTCCTGGTACAGACGCGGCTGTTGCCGGACGCGCCGCCGGGGATGGAAGAAGCCCTGGATTACCTGGAGCTTCTTGAAAAGGGGAAGATTGCCGAGGTTGCCAAAAAACTGGGGCGCGGTGAGAATGAAGTCAGGGTTATTTTAGAACATATTCGGGAGCTTTCGCCGTTTCCGGGGCGGCGTTTTAATTTCGAGGATACCCGGTACGTGGTTCCCGACATACAGGTTGTCAGGAAAGAGGGGGAATTCGTCATCATCCTGAACGAGGAAGAGATTCCGGTCCTGGGAATAAACCCTTTCTTCATGAAGATTTCCGATAAACAGAGTGGGGGACGGAAAGACGCCGGGGCCGGTAAAGGGGCCAGGGACTTTGCCAAAGAAAATATCAAAGAGGCCCGATGGTTCATTCAGTCCATCAATCAGCGCAATCATACATTGCTGCGAGTTTCCCGGGCCATTGTGGAATTTCAGCGACCTTTTTTCGTGGACGGGCCCAAATACCTGGAGCCTCTTACCCTTCATGATATAGCCCTGGAACTGGGAGTACACGAAACAACAGTATCCCGGACGGCCAACGGCAAGTATATGCAGACTGAATGGGGTATCTTTGAAATTCGGTATTTTTTTACCAATTCTATTTCCGGGATCGGTTCAAATGGGTCCCGTTTTTCCAAGGAGGGCGTAAAGGAAATAATTAGGGAACTTATCTCCGGAGAAGATCGACGTATTCCGGATCAGGAGATCTCCGATCTGCTTGCCAAACGGGGAATTTCTATCGCCAGACGGACGGTCGCAAAATACCGGGGCGAACTGGATCTGGGTTCGTCATATTCAAGATGAACCGGAGGGTCGGGCCTTTCTGTTGTGTGGTTTTGGCTATATTGTGATATTAGAGGCTGTTTCAAAACCTCAGTTTTGAAAGACAGGCTTTGCCTGTCAAGCAGCCTTAGGAACTGTATTGCCGCGAACCTTTGGTTCGATGTAATACAGTTCCTGGTTAAACTAAATTTTTTATGTGCGGGAGTTGTCCGCATTCAGGAGGTAGTATGAATATTGAAATCAAAGCTGTACATTTTACTCTGAGGGATGATGCCAGGGAGTATCTGGATCGGAAGATTGCACGAATTCACAATGCCGAAAACATGATCGTTGATCTTCTCTTTACCCTGACAAAAGACAAGGATTTTTCCGCCGAGGCAACGGTAAATTTCCGGTGGGGAATGTCCATCCATGTGAAGGAGCATGATTTTGAGTTGACTCCTGCTATTGATAAGATGATAGACAAACTTGAAGCGAAAATAACCAAAGAAAAAGAGAAAGCCAAAGATATTGCGAAGAAGGAAACCGCATTGGAGAAACGAAAAGGCGATGAATGAGCCCGCGGCGGCGGCTTACAATGTTCCGACTCGCCTATAACGCGGTATGCAGCGTTGCGGCGGGTTGGAATGCCGCCCTGGGACAACCCGGAATGAACGTGAATTGCGGACTGTAACTACAGTGCAATGTGAATTCACTATTTTTTATCGTTCCTTTATACTCTCTTGATGATTTCATCTTTTTTTGGAGACCGGCAATTCTTCACGCTTCTTTTTACACTGGCTGTTCCTATCATGCTCCAGGATTTGGTGAATTCCCTGGTGAATATGATCGATACGGTGATGATAGGCCAGCTTGGGACTGTGGAAATCGCGGCTGTGGGCTTGGGGAATCAGTTTTTCTTTTTGTACAATATGATTCTCTTTGGCATCTGCAACGGCGGCAGCATCTTTACCGTCCAGTTTTGGGGCAAGCACGATATTCAGGGGATACGGAAAAACGTGGGACTCTGCCTTACCCTGGGATTGGGTGCGGGGGTCCTGTTCACCCTGGCCGTCCTGTACTTTCCCCAGGGCATCATAGGCGTGTATTCCCGTGACCCTGCGGTGATCCGGGCAGGGGGCGTCTACCTGGGCGCCCTGGTTCCGGCCTTTATCCCCTATGCGGTGAGTTTTGTGTTCAGGTCTACCCTGATCTCCACCGAACACGTTAGGGTTCCCATGGTGACCACCATGATCGCCCTGTCCATGAACGCGGCGTTGAACTACCTTTTTATCTTTGGCGCGGGACCCATCCCGGCCATGGGGGTAAAAGGCGCCGCAATCGCCACGGTTATCGCCCGGATCACCGAGATGTGCATACTGACCGGGGTGAGCTATGCGCGGCGTTATGCCCACGCGGGCCCGCTTCGGGAACTCCTTGGCTTCAGGCTGCCCTATCTGGGACGTTTCCTCAGGATAGCCGCCCCGGTGATAATCAACGAGCTTATCTGGTCCCTGGGCATAAATGCTCAAAACCTCATCTTTGCCCGGACCCATACGGAAGCCATAGCCGCCCTCAACATTACCAGCACGGTTTCCCAATTGACTTGGGTGGTGTTTATGGGATTGGGAAGCGGCGCAGGGGTTCTTATCGGCAAAAAGATAGGCGAAGGGAATGAAATCGCCGCCCGGAACTACGCCGTATGGATAACCAGATTTGCCCCCTTCTTGGCGGCGGGAGTGGCCCTGTTCCTCTTTCCCCTGTCTCGTCTGCTGCCCTTCCTCTTTAAGGTGAATGAAGGAGTACTGGCCATTACTTCCGGTATGTTCATCATCCTTGTCTGTTCCTATCCGTTCCGGGCTTTCAATATGTCCATGGTGGTAGGAGTCTGCCGGGCCGGAGGGGATACGATATTCTGCGCCTTTTTTGATTTATTATTTATGTGGTGCTTTGCCCTGCCCCTTGCCGCTGCGGCGAGCTTTGTCTTTCATGCCCCGGTTTGGGTGATCTATCTCTGCGTTGTTTCGGAAGAACCCCTTAAAATGCTGTTGGGCACCTTTCGGCTCCGGTCCGGAAAATGGCTGCACAACGTCACGGGAAAAGGTTGACTTTCCCGCCAGGGACAAGCCCGGCGGAAAAGTCTCAACCGGCATTAGGCCACGTAACTTTCCAGCAGACGTTTGCGGGAAGGATGCTGAAGCCGCTTGAGGGCTTTCTTCTCAATCTGCCGTATCCTTTCCTTGGTCAGGTTGAAGCGATCCCCGATTTCCCTGAGGGACAGGGGAGCCCTTTTCCCCAGACCGTAGCGGAACCTGATGATCTCCGCTTCTTTCTGGTTCAAGGTATCCAGCACCGCCTCAATATCGCTGTTTAAGGCCGCATCCATGGCATACTCATCCGGAGACTTGTAGTCCTGATCCTCAATAAAATCCCCCAAGATGGAAGAATCTTTTTCGGTATACACCGGGCTTTCAAGGGAAATCAGTTCCCGGCTGATATTGATGATGTCCGCTACGTGATCCGCGCCCATATCCAGAAGTTTGGCGATCTCGTTGACCTCGGCTTCGGCGCTCTGTCCGTCCTGAACCAGCTTCCGGGCCTTCTCAATCTGCACCAGTTCGTTCGCCCGGTTGAGGGGAAGGCGTATCATTCTTGATTTTTCGCAAATAGCCTTGAGGATGGCCTGCCTGATCCACCACACCGCATAGGAGATGAAATGATACCCTTTGTCCACATCGTAACGCTTGATGGCGTTCATGAGGCCGATGTTTCCTTCACTGATAAGGTCCGAAAGGGGAATCCCCTGGCCCTGGTATTTTTTTGCCACATTCACCACGAACCGCAAATTGGCGTTTATAAGCTTGTTTTGGGCGGCTTTGTTTCCCTGCACCGCCTCTCTGGCGATAGCGTCTTCTTTCTCCCTGCTCAGAAGCGGGATCTTGTTGATTTCTTTGAGATATATCGAAAGGATGTTCTCATCCGCATGATAATTCTGTTCGATCCGGTTATTCTTTCTTGTCTTGGTCGTTGCCATGTAGTCTCCTCTCCTATATATAGTTGTTACTTATAACTAGCAACTTTTATGCCAAAATCCACAATTTAGAAAAAACCAGAATATTTCTTTATTCTTCTAATTCTTTGCTATATAAGGAATTACGAAAAAGCCGAAGCATTTATGTATAAATATTTTCCTTCTAAAAACCTGGAACTTCCCAATAAAATCAAATCTCTCCAATAATAGCCCTGTAGATTCCAAATGAATCCGATTGCTGTGTCGAAATGTCTCATACAACCGAAAAGCGCCGTATTCAGGGTCATTTCGACTCACCCCCGGTTTCTCTTTTTTTGCCGGGGACCGCATTTTGTTCTTGACGTTATCCTTGTATTTTTTGTATATTTTATCCATACAAATACACTAGAATCTTATAAATTACAATGGAGGAAGTATATGAAAGTGAAGCCTTTGGCTGATCGGGTTATGGTTAAACTTGAGAAAAACGAGTCCAAGACCGTAGGTGGAATCATTATCCCCGACACTGCGCAGGAAAAAACCCAGACCGGTACTGTCGTGGAAGTGGGCGATGACAAAGAAGTGATCAAGGTAAGCGCCGGCCAGAAAGTCATGTACGATAAGTACGCAGGAACCCAGGTTAAGATCGACGGCGTGGAACACCTGAT
>JAITBO010000346.1 GCA_031283505.1 Treponema sp.
TCCGGAACCCGGACCCGAATTTCCCGTTCGCTCCAGGATTCGTACCCCGCATCGCTGTCGGAAACCTCCACCCAGGAGGGACCGCCTGTTCCGGCGGGAGCGGAGGCGGACGCTTCGGCGCCCCAGGCGAAGTACACGCCACTGCCTTCCCTGGATGTTCCGAAATTGTTCCCCGTGACGGACACCAACTGGCCTATGGCCCCCGAAGCGGGATTTACGGACAGGATACGGGGACCTATGCCCGCCTGTTCCTCCGAGACCGGCTCGGGAATAGCCGCATAGTTGGAAAACAGGGCGGGATTGCTTTTTTTGTCTCCCCTGTGGACATACACCAGTCCCGATTCCCCGAATTCCGGCGTCTGGAAGGAAATGCGGTCGTCTTTCCATTCAATGTAAGATGACGCAGTAGGGACGATTCCCGCGATGGTGACGTAAGACTCATCCTGTTCATCCCCGAAATTCTCCCCCCTGATGGTCAGAACCTCCCCCATCATCCCGATTTTGGGATAAATTTCGGATATCCGGGGGCCTTCCTGTTTACAACCAGGGTACAACAGCGCCACCAAGGGGATAAAGAAGAACCGGAGGAAGGAACTGCTCATTGAGGGCCGGTCGTCTCCCTGACCTGGGGATGTTGTCTTCCTGAATCGGGAGAGACCGGAGCCTGGGGAGAAGGAGCTTCGGAAGCCGGAACCTGCGAGGGCTGAGACGGATGATCTTCAATATAGGGGTTGATTTCCACCTGGATCTCGATGCGGGGTTCGTCCGGGTTTTTTCCCGAACCCAAGGGGAAGAAGTATATCTGTTCACCGTATTCCAGGGGAATGGTTTCCATTGTGGTCTGATAACGTATACCCTGATTGGGGACATCTATCCAGATTTGACCCTGGGCAACCAGTATGTTCCGGCCGTTTCTCTGCCGGTAAGGGGTAAACTGAACCGCCACCACGATATTGTTCCCCACAAGCTTCATTCCTACAGGCCGTCCGGGAATAGTCACTTTTGAATTGACGGAATTCCACACTTCTTCCTGGTTTTGTTCCACCACCCGGGCTACAATGGCCATTTTTACCGCCTGTTCCTTGAGGGCGGGAACCAATTCTTCCAGAGACAATTCCTGGGCGATCACCGCGCCTGCGGCGGCTGCAAGCAGGGCGCTCAGTAAGGCCATCCGGCGAACCAGGAAATGCTGAATCATTGGTTTCCGGTTCTCCTGGAATAATCTGCGGCTCTGATGATAGCCGGCTCTCCGGCGCTCATGAAATGCTTAGTTTCGGGCAGGCGTATGATCATAAAATCGGTTCCGGAGTTATCCTGCCCCAGATACCGCAATACATCGTTCATATTAGAAACAGGTACAACACCGGGCGTATCAAGATCCATGCCGGCGGAAATAGCCGTCTCCATATCCGGTATTTTGTCCGAAGTTGAAGGCCGGTTTACAAGGACAAGGGTAAAGGCGATCACGAAAAACACCGCAGCCGCCACCACCGCAGGCAGGGGAATAGTCACCGAACGGTTCCATATCCTCCTCGGCATCTTCCTGCGAATTGCCGGACCCGGCGCTTGTCCTGGCCGGGACAAGCCGGCCAGGGCGTTGTTCCAGACCCGCTCCCCCGCTTCCTGCGAAGAGAACCCCGCCTTGTAAGCCGGATCTTCCCTCATGGCGGCGGAAAGCTCCTCCATTTTTGCGAGGACGGCCCGGCAATCGGGACAGCCGGCCAGATGAAGTTCCATCTTCTCCTTCCACGGGGAAGGAATCTCTCGATCATGATAAACGGAAAGAATTTGACGATCAGGACACATGCGAACCATCCTTAGGCAAAAGCCCGGCCAAACGTTCCCGGGCCCTGAATACACGCACCTTTACATTACCCTCACTAATCCCCAGGGTACGGCCAATTTCTTTATAATTTAATTCACCATATTCTTTTAAAATCAATACCATACGTAAATTTTCAGGCAGCTTGTCCAGGGCCTCCCTGATTTCAACGGCTGTTTCCTGCCTCAGCAGGACTTGTTCTCCCGTTTCCTGGATGCGGGGAATTTCCCGGAACGCCCGCTGGTACGCCCTCCGTTCCCGCTCTTTACGCTTTGCGTAATTCAATGAGGCGTTCTTCACCACCCGTATAAGCCAATACTTAGCCTCTTCCGCATTCGGAAAAACCATATTCTTTTCATATAAACGGAAAAACGCCTCCTGACAAAGATCTTCCGCCGCTTCTTCGCTGTTGGCTATCCGGTAAGCTACCCTGAACAGTATCGGAAAAACCGTCTCGTACAACCTGCGGAATCCTGCGGTGTTCTCCGGCGTACTTCCCCCGGAATTCTCTTTGGATACAGAACCTTCTGATGGCGTCCCGAATGCCGCTTCTCCATCTATAATAGAAAACAAATTCTTTCCCCAATCGTTACATCATCTTCAACATTATTGCTATTCCCGGCGCCATACCGTACCGGAAGGACTGTCTTCCAGAACAATGCCCCTTTCCTTCAGGGCCCCGCGTATGGCGTCGGCCCTGGCGAAATCCCGGGCTTTTTTTGCCGCCCCCCGCTCGGCGATCAACTCCTCTATTTCACGGATCAAATCCGGGTCCTCCCGTCCCTCTTTCTTTTCGGTTATATCCGCTTTCAAGTTGAGCCCCAGCACTTTGTCCATATCCAAAACCGCCGCCAATGCCTCCGCCGGGTCCGCATCGTTGTCCTTGAGGAGCCCCCAGAGTTCCACCAGGGCCCTGGGGCTTGAAAGGTCGTCTTCCATGGCCAGAAGGAAAGCCTCCCCGTATTCGGCGGCCTTGCCTTTGGGAACATCCGCCGCTTTGCCCCCGGCCTTCTCCACGAGGGACCTAACCCTGTCCCTCAGGGACTTCCGGGCATTCCGGGCGCCGTCCAGGGCTTCCCAAGAGAACTGAAGCTGGCTCCGGTAATGCCCCCCCAAAAGGAAGTACCGGTAATCCAGGGGATCGTAACCCCGATCCGTCAGGGCCTGGAGGGTAAGGGTGGTCCCGGCGGATTTTGAAATTTTGTCCTTACCGGTAAGGAGGAATTCGTTATGAACCCAATACCGGACCCAGGGGCGCTTTCCCGTGGCGGCCTCGCTTTGGGCGATTTCGTTGGTATGATGAATGGAAATGTGATCTATGCCGCCGGCGTGAATGTCGAACTGTTCCCCCAGGTACTTGATGCTCATGGCGGAACATTCGATATGCCAGCCGGGATACCCCCGTCCCCAGGGACTATCCCAGACCAGGGCCTGATTTTCGAATTTGCTCCTGGTGAACCAGAGGACGAAATCCTGGGGATTCCGCTTATTTTCGTCCGCCTCGGTTCTGGCCTGGGTCCGGGAATCGTCAAGCCTGAGGCCCGCAAGCTTCCCGTAAGAGGGGAATTTGGATATATCAAAGTAGAGGTTTCCCCCGGCGGAATAGGTATACCCGTTGGCCTCGATCCGTTTGATGAGGGCTATCATGTCCTCTATGTGGTCCGTGGCTTTGCATACAATTTCCGGCCTGATTATGCCCAGCTTCCCGGTATCCTGAAAGAAGGCCCTGGTGTAGAAGTCCGCCACTTCCAGAACGGATTTGCCCCGTTCGGCGGCGCTTTTTACCATTTTATCGTCCCCGCTGTCGTTGTCCCCCGAAAGATGACCCACATCGGTGATGTTCATCACATGAGTCACTTCGTAACCAAGGCGGCGGAGGGTCCGGACCAGGAGATCGTGGGTGACGTAAGCCCTGAGGTTCCCTATGTGGGCGTAATTGTAAACCGTGGGACCGCAACCGTAAAATCCGGCTTTTCCGGCCACAAGGGGCTGGAAAACCTCAATTTTTCGCCCTAAAGTGTTGTAAAGGGAAAACGGCATGGAACCTCCGCGGTTAACCTGATAAGATAACAATGTGGACATCTTACGAAAAAAACCGGAAAAAATCAACATCCCCCGGCCCCCTTCCGGTGTCATCCGTTTTGACGAACCAATGGCCCTCCACACTACATTCAGGATCGGGGGCCTGGCGGATGTGTGGGTCCGTCCCCAGGGCGACTGTTTCCCCGGTTACGCGGCGGAACTCTTGGGTTTTGCCCACAGCGAGGGCCTCCCGGTCTTCGTGCTGGGAGGCGGCGCGAACCTGGTCGTGGCGGACCGGGGCATACGGGGCATAGTCCTGGATTCCGGCGGCTGGACGGGCTGGGAAGTCCTGACAGGGCCGCAAGCCGATCCGGGGGCAAGCGGACGGGAGGCGTTTCCCGCCGTTCATGTCCGCTCCGGAACCGCCATAGACATCCTTGCCGATGGTCTGGCGGGACAGGGCTGGGCCGGGCCCGAATTCCTTGCGGGTATGCCCGGTACTGTAGGGGGGGCTGTCTGGATGAACGCCCGCTGCCAAGAGCGGTCAATTTCGGACCTGCTCATTGAAACCGAAATCATTAATATGGAAGGCGCCTCCTTTACCCCCTTTTGGGTCCCTTATAAAGATGAAGACTTCTCCTATAAGCGGAGTCCCTTTCAGACCCGAAAGTCCCTCATCACTGCGGCCCGGTTTTCCCTTAAAAGGGGGGAGCCGGAAAATTTGCGCCGGACTGTCGCCGCTTTGCGCCGGAACCGGGAAGCCAAAGGCCACTTCCGCGCCCCTTCGGCGGGATCGGCCTTCAAGAACAACCGGTCTTTCGAGAAGCCAACGGGAAAGATCGTCGATGAACTCGGCCTTAGGGGGTTTTCCATAAGAGGGGCTTCCATAGCTCCCTGGCACGGAAACTTCATCATCAATACCGGACACGCGACCGCTTCGGATATCCGGGTCCTGACGGAAACCGTCATTGAAAAGGTATACGCCGCCCTGGGTCTGACCCTGGAACCGGAGATCCTCTTTGTAGGCGACTGGGGGGAAGGCTGACGTGGCTTCCGACGCCCACGCCCATCCGTGGGACCTGCTGGAACGTTTTCCCGGCGCGGAGAAGGAACGCCGCCGCCTGGGTGTGGCCTGCGCCGCCTCAGCCTGGAACCTCCGGGATTTCGAGCGCCATGAGGAGCTTGCCCGGCAAGCCCACGCCGGTGGGGCGGCTCCCCTGGCCCTCTGCTTCGCCGTCCACCCCCAGCTCCCCTCGGTCCTTGCTGACCGAACGGTCCTTGCCGGCCAGGAAGAAGAAGCCGGACAGAAGGGCGTTTGGGACCATGCGGCGGACCTGGAAAAACTGGCGGCGGCGGGACGCATACAGGCGGCAGGGGAGACGGGGTTCGACCTGTTCAATCAGGAATACCGCAGGACCGAGGCCCTTCAGGAAGAACTTTTCCACGCCCACCTGGAGATTGCGGAAAAATACGGGCTCCCCGTGGTACTCCACATACGCCGGGCCATGCACAAGGTCTTTGCCCATGCCGGGGCCCTGAAAAAGCTGCCCGCCGTGGTGTTCCATTCCTATTCCGGAACCGCCGCCGAGGGAGACGCCCTGCTTAAACGGGGGGTTAACGCCATGTTTTCTTTCGGCGCGGCCATCTTGCTGAACCACAAGACCGCCATGGAAGCCTGCGCCTGCCTGCCGGGGGATCGCCTTCTCCTGGAAACCGACGCCCCCTACCAACCCCTCCGGGGCGCCTTCTTTTCCCGCTGGGCCGACCTTCCCGCCATACTCACGGGAGCCGCCGGTCTCAGAAGCGAAGACAAGGAAGAACTGGAGGCGGCAGTGGACGAAAACTGGAAGAGAGTGTTTGGCATCTTCCCCGGCCTGAACTGTAAGGCATAGATTATAGAATATATGGAGCAGGGCGCATCAGATTTTTAAAAAAAACCACGGAGTTTTGGAACCAGATGTTCTCTGAGTTATACAGAGGAAACAAGAGAAAAATAGCCGTATAATAGCCTTTTCTCCGTGAAACCCCAGGGAACCGGAGGTTCGGGTACTCCGTGGTTAAATTTCTTCATTTCTCCCTCTTGTATTTTTTTGGGTAATGATATAGAATCAAAACACAAATGAAAGATTTCCGAAAGGGAAAAATAAATGACCTCTGAACTCAGTGATCGGGAACGGCTCATCCTCGACAGGCTTTCGGAACAAGGTTCCGTAGCTGTACAGGACCTGGCCCGGAACCTTGGGTTGTCGGAAGTAACCATCAGAACCAGCCTCCGGACCCTGGAAGAGAAGGGTTGGCTGAACCGGACCCGGGGCGGGGCGGCGGCGGCCTTGCACCGGGACATTCTGGATCGGCAGAAGAAATTTCAGGAAGAAAAGAACCTCATCGCCCGGCGGGCTGCGGAACTGATCCAGGACGGGGACGTGATCATGATTGAGGCCGGGACCACTACCGCCCTAGTCGCCAAGTACCTGACAGGGAAACGGGACATTCACATCGTTACTAATTCCACCCTGGTTTTTACCTACGCCCGCATGAATCCCCTCTTGCAGATCACCATGACCGGCGGTGAATTCCGCCGCCCCACGGAATCCCTGGTAGGCCCTATAGCCCTTCAAACCATAGGCCGTCTTAACGTGCGTCTGGCCTTTGTGGGTACCGATGGCTTTACCCTGGAACGGGGCATGACCACCCACCTTATGGAAGGTGCGGAAATCGTCAAGGCCATGAAAGCCCATGCGGAAACCACGATTTTGATAGCGGATTCCAGCAAATATGGGCGTATAGGTTTTGCCGGGGTCCTTCCTCTTTCGGAAATGGACCTTATCATCACCGACGCAAATCTGGGGGACGAAGCCTTCCAAAAACTGAGGGAGGCGGAGGTTATGGTGGAGATGACGGCAGGCTATTAGAAGCCTGCGGGATAGAGAAAACAGGCGGACAAAACGCGTTATAATTTAGACAGAATAGAGAGGTATGATATGGCTTATGTGTTGATTATGCCCCGGCAGGGGAACACGGTAGAATCCTGTGTCATCAACGAATGGAAGGTGGCGGAAGGGGACGCGGTGAGCGCGGACACGGCTGTCTGCGTGGTGGAAACCGACAAAGCCACGTTTGAAGTGCCCGCCGGGGAAAAGGGGCAGGTCCTGAAACTGCTCTACCCCGAGGGAGAGGATGTCCCGGTACTCAAGCCTATCGCGGTGATAGGACAAGCCGGAGAGGATTGGGCGGCGGCCCTGGGTTCGGAGGGAACCGGCGGTGCGGCGGTTCCCGGGGCCCTCCCATCCCCGGCAATCCCGGCGGCAGCGCCCGGGCCGATGGCAGATGGCGCGGCGGCAGTACCTGCGGCGGTCTCCGCTACGGATGGCGGACGCATCCCGGCATCGCCCAGGGCGCGGAACCTTGCCGGAAGAGAGGGGCTTCCCCTGGCGGAGCTTAGAGGTACGGGGCCGGAAGGCCGCGTCATAGAGCGGGATGTGGCGGCGGCCTTGGAGAAACGGCCCCCCCTGACTGCGGCGGCTAGGGCGGCTCTGGTATCCGGCGGTGGAACGCTCCCGGCTCAGGGATCAGGGCTGGGCGGCAGAATCACTGCCGGCGACCTTGCATCGGCTTGCGACGAGCCGGCGGCAGGCGGAGCGGCTCCCATCCCGGCAGGCAGCGCCGGTTTGGCGGACCTTGGGGAAGGGGCGGTTACCGAAACCCCGATCAAGGGGATACGCAAGCTCATCGCCGATAGGATGTACAGTTCCCTGGCGGAAAGCGCCCAGTTCACCCTGAACGCCGATGCTTCAGCCCGGCGTATACAGGAACTGCGGACCAGGATGAAGGCCGGCGCAGGCTATGCCGGAGGCAGCGGGGAACCGGCGCTGTCCAAAATCACGGTCAACGACCTCATCCTTTTCGCGGTTTCCCGTATGCTTCTCCGCTTCCCCTTTATGAATGCCCATAAGACCGGAGACATCCTCAAGACCTTCGAGCGGGTGCATCTGGGGGTCGCGGTGGACACCCCAAGGGGCCTTATGGTGCCGGTCATCAGGAATGCGAATCTCCTGAGCCTGCCGCAAATTTCCATGGAGGCAAAATGGCTTGCTTCCGCCTGCCAGACAGGTGGCGTAAAGCCGGAGGAAATTACCGGGTCCACTTTTACGGTGACCAATCTGGGGAGCCTGGGAGTGACGGGCTTTACCCCGGTACTCAACGCGCCGGAAGTGGGCATCCTCGGGGTCTGCGGCATAGAATTAAAACCCGTCCCGGCGGATGATGAGGATGAGGGAACGGATTGCTGCGGGGTCAAATTTGAGCCTCGCATAGGATTCAGCCTGACCATCAACCATCAGGTGGTGGACGGCGCCCCGGCGGCCCGGTTTCTCAAAGCCCTGGGCCAGGCGGTTGCGGATATAGACCTTCTTCTGGCGGAGGGTTAAGGGCTATAGGTCCTAAAAACCCATAAAGGTAAAGGAGCGGCAATGTACGATACGATAATCATAGGCGGCGGGCCGGGCGGCTATCTGGCGGCGGAACGGTTGGGACACGCCGGAAAAAAAGTTTTATTGATAGAAGAACAGTACCTGGGAGGAACCTGCCTTAATGCGGGCTGCATCCCAACCAAGACCTTGCTTAACTCGGCAAAACAGTATGTCCATGCTAGAGAAGCCGGAAAGTTCGGCGTCACTGCGGAAAAGGTGTCCTTTGACTGGGGGGCCATGCAGAAATGGAAAGCTGAAGTGGTAGAAAAACTGAGGGGCGGCATAGCTTCCCAGATGAAGCGTTTCGGCGTGGACGTGGCCGGTGGCCGGGGGGAGATCCTGGCCGCCCCCGCCGGGGACAGGCCGGGGAAAGTCCGGGTAAGCTTCCGTTCCGGGGAATCCGCCGTTCAGGAACACGAGGGCCGGACCATTCTGATCTGCGCCGGATCGGTCCCGGCCCTGCCCCCCATACCCGGCGGACGGGACAATCCCCTGGCGGTGGATTCCACCGGCCTCCTTGCCATAGAGGGTGTCCCCAAACGGCTGGCGGTCATAGGCGGCGGGGTCATAGGTGTGGAATTCGCCGGCCTCTTTTCCTCCCTGGGGGCCGAAGTCACGGTCATAGAGATGATGGATGAGATCGTCCCCTTTATGGACAAGGAACAGGCGCCCTTGCTCCGCCGGGCCATGAAGGACGTGAAATTCAAGCTGGGATGCAGGGTCGAAAAGATAGAAGGCGCGACAGTCCATTACTCCGCCGGAAACGGCAAAACGGAACAGGCCCAGGCAGATGTGGTCCTCGTGGCGGCGGGCCGGCGGCCGGTTCTCGGTACCTGGGGAGCGGAAGCTGCGGGCCTGGACATTACCTCAAAGGGCGTGACCGTGGACGACAAGATGAGGACCAACATCAGCGGAATCTGGGCCGCCGGAGACGTGACGGGGAGAAGCCTTCTGGCTCATTCCGCCTACCGCATGGCGGAGGTGGCGGCGGCGGATATTCTTGTCCGGCTGGACGGTGCGGCGGCTTCATGTCCCCCCAACCGTATGCGGTACGACGCCGTACCCTGGGCGGTTTACGGGCTTACCGAAGCCGCCGGAACCGGCCTTACCGAACAGGAAGCCGCCGCAAAGGGAATCGCCATTCTCAAGGCGTCTCTTCCCATGCGGGCCTCCGGACGTTTTGCCGCGGAGAACACCTTTGCCGGGCAGGGGGCGGTCAAGGTCATCGCCTGCGCCGATACCCGGCGTATTCTGGGGGTTCATGCCGTCGGCGCCTATGCTTCGGAATTCATCTGGGGTGGCGCGGCCCTTATCGAACAGGAACTGCGGATAGAAGATGTGAAGCAGCTCATCTTCCCTCATCCCACGGTATGCGAACTTATCCGGGACGCGGTCTGGGAATTAAATCCCCCTCAAAAAGGGGTCTGACCCTAAGGAGGAACCGCGCAAGGGATAGGAGCGGAGCGGATAGCCCGGTCCGGATTTTAATTGAACAGGAATCTGTTCGATTAAAATCCGGATGCGCCCAAATTTCAAAAAAAATCATGGGTTGAATGATGCCGGATAATCGGTACGAATAACACGAACAAGGAGAGACAAAATGCCTAAATCAATCCTGGTAAATCCCAAGGATGTACGGAAGCCGGAGATACTTAAAATCAGGGATATTCCGGTCAATCAATATAAACCGGATGTCAAGAAGGAAACGGCCCTCTACGGCAAGGATCGGCTAAAACGGATCTGGTACGATATGGCGACTATCCGGGCCTTTGAGAATATGCTCAACACCTTCAAGACCCAGGGGGCCTGGAACGGAATCGAATACAACCACAAGGGGCCGGCCCATCTTTCCATGGGGCAGGAAGCTTCCTCCGTGGGGCAGTGCGTGAATCTTACGGTGGACGACTTTATCTTTGGGAGCCACCGGAGCCACGGGGAAATCCTGGCCAAGTGCTATTCCGCCGTCTGGCAGCTTGACGAGAAGAAGCTTGAGGGGATCATGAAGGGTTTCCTGGGCGGCGAGACCCTGGCGGCTGCCGAGTCTATCCCCTACCGGGGGGTGAAGGACCTGGCGGAAAACTTTGTCCTTTATGGGACCCTGGCGGAGATTTTCGCCAGGAAAGCGGGGTTCACCAGGGGGCTTGGGGGTTCCATGCACGCCTTCTTTACCCCCTTCGGCTCCATGCCCAACAACGCCATTGTGGGGGGCTCGGCGGATATTGCCGTGGGGGCGGCCCTGTACAAGCGGATCAACAGGAAGCCGGGTATCGTGATTGCCAACATCGGGGATGCTTCCATGGGCTGCGGGCCGGTCTGGGAGGCCATGATGATGGCGGCTATGGACCAGTACCGTACTCTCTGGCCGGAAAGTTCAGGCGGCTCACCGCCCATCCTCTTCAACTTCTTCGATAACTTCTACGGCATGGGGGGGCAGACTGCGGGAGAAACCATGGGCTACGGGATCATGGCCCGGGTCGGCGCAGGGGTCAATCCGGAGAATATGCACGCCGAACGGGTGGACGGATACAATCCCCTGGCGGTAGCGGAAGCGGTGGCCCGGAAGAAGGATATTCTTCTGGCGGGTAAGGGGCCGGTACTTCTGGACACCCTCACCTACCGGATTTCTGGCCACTCCCCTTCGGATGCTTCGAGCTACCGGACACCGGAGGAGATCAAGCTCTGGCAGGAGGCGGATTCCATCGAAGCATACGGGGCCTATCTTATCGAAAACGGGATTGCCGGCGCGGATGAACTTAAAAACCTGCGGGAGGGGATCGACGCCAAACTCCTTGGGGTGGTAAAGCTCGCCGTCGATGACACGGTTTCTCCCCGGATTGGCGGGGCTTTCATCGAGTCCGTGATGTTCTCCAACACTCCCAGGGGTGGGGCGGAGAAGCTGGACGACAGGGAGCCGGAACTGCTGCAAAAGGTTGAGGAGAACCTGCGGGTCAAAGCCCTGGTGGAAAAGACCCGTTACGGTTTCGATGCCGCCGGGAAGGCGGTTTCCAAAAACAAGGCTTTCCAGTACCGGGACGGCCTTTTTGAAGCCCTGGTCCACCGTTTTGCCATAGACCCCACCATGGCGGCCTGGGGTGAAGAAAACCGGGACTGGGGCGGCGCGTTCGCGGTCTACCGGGGGCTCACGGAACTCCTTCCTTATAACCGGCTCTTTAACAGCCCCATCTCCGAAGGGGCCATCGTGGGGGCCGGCGTGGGTTACGCCCTGTCGGGTGGCCGGGCGGTGGTGGAACTTATGTACTGCGACTTTATGGGCCGGGCGGGGGACGAGATATTCAACCAGGCTTCCAAATGGCAGTCCATGTCGGCGGGTCTCCTCAAGATGCCCCTGGTGATCAGGGTCTCTGTTGGGAACAAGTACGGCGCCCAGCACAGCCAGGACTGGGCGGCCATGGTCGCTCACATTCCGGGGCTCAAGGCCATGTTCCCGGCCACTCCCTACGACGCCAAAGGGATGCTCAACCTGGCCCTCCGGGGGACCGACCCGGTGATCTTCTTTGAAAGCCAGCTTCTCTACGATATGAGCGAGCAATTTGAAAAAGGCGGTGTTCCCCCAGGCTACTACGAAGTGTCCGAGGGCGAACCGGCGGTACGCAGGCAGGGGAAGGACCTCACCATAGTGACCCTGGGGGCCACCCTCTACAAAGCCATGGAAGCGGCGAAGAAGCTGGAAGCCGGTTACGGGCTGGAGGCAGAGGTCATAGACCTCAGATTCATCAACCCCCTGAATTACGACACGATCATTGAGTCGGTGAAGAAAACCGGGAAAATCCTCCTGGCAAGCGATGCGGCGGAACGGGGGTCCTTCCTCCACACCGTTGCCAGCAACATCCAGACCTTTGCCTTCGATTACCTGGATGCGCCGGCAACGATAGTGGGAAGCCGGAACTGGATCACCCCCGCCGCCGAGATGGAACAGCTTTACTTCCCCCAGGTTGACTGGATCATCGACGCCATCCATGAGCGCATCCTGCCTCTGCCCGGTTACACTCCGGCGACGGTACAGACCACTCTGGACTTGCGGCGGCGGAACCGGCAGGGAGTGTAACAGCGGCTGAATGGCGGATGCGGAGAGAGGGGAAACGGCAGTATTCCTGGCAGGCTGAACGGAGCCTGTTCACACAACGGAGAATCACAGGAGAAACAGCGATAAGACACAAGGCAAGATAGATAAACGCGGAAAACTTTATATCCAGCTTGTCATACCTTATTCGGTTTTCTTCTCTCTCTTGTTGGATTTTATATACCTTTGCTCTGAGGCAACAGGATAAACGCATAGGAATTTTAACCACGGAGATACACGGAGTTTTTATTACTAATCAGGTTTCATCTCCGTGAAACTCCAGGAACCTTGGTTCCAGTCCTTGAACCGTAGGTTCGTCGTGGTTTTTTGCACGAAGTACCGCCAGATACAAGGGTACTGTACCCTTTGGTGGTTATTAGCCGGGCAATTTAGGCATACTTTCATTATCTATGCGTTTATCCTGCTGAGGCAATGCGTCCTCTTGTACCCCTCCGCCCAAGGAGGGTATGCTCTTATTTATGGAAAAACTTATCATCAAGGGGGCCCGGGAGCACAACCTGAAGAACATCGATCTGGAGCTTCCCCGGGACAAGCTCATCGTCATTTCCGGCTTGTCGGGGTCGGGAAAGAGTTCTCTTGCGTTTGACACTATCTTTGCCGAAGGGCAGCGGCGTTATGTCGAAAGCCTTTCCGCCTACGCCCGACAGTTTCTGGGCCGTATGGACAAGCCCGATCTGGACTATATCGAAGGGCTTTCCCCGGCCATTTCCATAGAACAAAAAACTACCCATCGCAATCCCCGGTCTACTGTGGGGACGGTGACGGAAATTTACGATTACTACCGTCTTCTTTATGCCCGGATAGGGACCCCTCACTGTCCCCGGTGCGGGCGGGAAATTCGGGAACAGCCGGTGGATTCGATCATCGATTCCATTCTGGGAATGGGGGCGGGGACACGGATACAGCTTTTGGCCCCGGTGATACGGGGAAAGAAGGGAGAGCATCAGAAGATCCTGGAAGACGCCAAAAAAGCGGGGTTTGCCCGAGCCCGGATAGACGGGATACTCGTGAACCTGGACGACGAGGCGGCGATCAAGCTGGACAAGCAGAAGAAACACACTATAGAAATTGTGGTGGACCGCCTGATCATCGGGCCGGATATCCGGTCCCGGCTCGCCGAATCCGTTGAAGCCGCTCTGGAAGCCGCCGACGGTATCATGCTGGTTTTGGTGAGCGAGGAAGCGGGAAGGGGAAATACGGAAGAGGGAGGCGGCTTTTCACATCCCGATGCTGCGTCTGCTGTTCCTCACGGCGAGAGAAGAAACACGGAGTATTTTTTCTCCCAAAAGAATGCCTGTCCTGACTGCGGCATCTCCATACCGGAACTTCAGCCCCGGCTTTTCTCTTTCAACAATCCCTTTGGGGCCTGCCCTTCCTGTTCGGGCCTGGGGGCCAAGATGGAATTTGACCCGGATCTGGTCATCCCCAACCGGTCCCTGTCTTTCAACGAAGGGGGTGTGGTCCCCTATAATCCCGATTCCGCCTGGCACCGGAGCCGGTTTGAGAGTCTGGCCAAACACTACAAATTCAGCCTGGACACTCCCCTCAAGAGCCTCCCCAAGAAGGTGATGGACGCCATACTTTACGGCAGCAAAGAGGAGATCAAGATAAAATACGAAAACCGGGACAAGACCGGACGGTTCGAATACTTGTCCCGGTTCCCCGGTATCCTGGAGGATTTGCGCCGGCGCTACTTTGAAACCCAGTCAACGGGCATCAAGGAATGGCTTGAGAAATTCATGAGTCAGAAGCCCTGTGAGGACTGCGGCGGAAAGCGGCTCAAGAGCGAAGCCCTGGGGGTGACCATAGGAAAAGGCGGGGCGGCCCTCAATATTTGGGAACTTTCCAGTCTTTCGGTGGCAGATTCCCTGAAGTTTTTCGAGACTGTTTCATTCACCAAGACCGAAAAGAAGATTGCCGGTCAGATCCTCAAGGAGATAATCGCCCGTCTGGGCTTCATGAAAAACGTAGGGTTGGATTACCTTACCTTGGAACGGAAGTCCGCCACCCTGTCCGGCGGGGAGGCCCAGCGTATACGCCTTGCCACCCAGATTGGGTCGAGCCTCGTGGGGGTCCTCTATATTCTGGACGAGCCGTCCATAGGGCTCCACCAGCGGGATAATCAGCGGCTTATCGACACGCTTCTCTATCTCCGCAACCTGGGGAATACCCTCATCGTGGTGGAACACGATGAACAGACCCTGAGAACCGCGGACCATATCGTAGACCTGGGGCCCGGCGCCGGGGTGCACGGCGGGGAAGTGGTGGCCCAGGGGACCCCCAAAGAGGTGATGAAGGTGGAGGGAAGCCTTACCGGGCGCTACCTTGCCGGGACCCTTTTCATGGAGATTCCCAAAGAGCGGCGTAAGGGCAACGGAACTTCTCTCTTTCTTTCCGGCGTTACGGAACACAACCTTAAAAGCATAGATGTGGAGATACCCCTGGGGATTTTTACCTGCATAACCGGGGTTTCGGGGTCCGGGAAATCGACCCTTCTCTCGGACGTGTTGTATCCCGCGTTGGCGAACCGGCTTTACAATTCGACACATCAGGAAGGGACTTACCGGACTATTGAGGGGCTGGAACATATCGACAAGGTTATAGATATAGACCAGAGTCCCATAGGCAGGACCCCCCGGTCAAATCCCGCGACCTATGTGGGGGTGTTTACCGCGATACGGGATCTTTTTGCCGGTCTTCCCGAAGCCAAGATGAGGGGTTATAAACCCGGGCGTTTTTCTTTCAATGTCCGGGGCGGCAGGTGCGAGAACTGCCAGGGAGACGGGACCATCAAGATCGAAATGAATTTTCTCCCCGATGTGTACATCACCTGCGACGTGTGCCATGGTCAGCGGTTCAACAAAGAAACCCTGGAAATCCGTTATAAGGGAAAGAACATCGCCGATGTGCTGGACATGACTATCGAGGAAGCTGCGGGATTTTTTGCCCCTATCCCGCAGATAGCCCGCAAGATGGACACCCTGCTTGCAGTAGGGCTGGGATATGTCAAGCTCGGCCAGTCGGCGCTGACCTTGTCGGGCGGCGAAGCCCAGCGGGTCAAGCTGGCGCTGGAACTGTCCAAACGTTCCACAGGCAGGACCCTGTACATTCTGGACGAGCCTACCACGGGGCTGCATTTTGCGGATGTAAAACAACTGATGGAGGTAATCCAGCGCCTTGTGGATCAGGGGAACACGGTTATAATGATCGAACACAACCTTGACGTGCTGCTCCAGGCGGACCATATCATCGACCTGGGCCCCGAAGGCGGGGACAGGGGCGGTAACGTTATTACTACCGGTACTCCGGAAGAAGTGGCTAACCGCCCAAAATCCTATACCGGCATTTATCTGAACGAGATGCTTTCCCGCAGCCGGAAAACAAGCCAGGGCAAAACTTCTTCCTCCAGGCTATGAAACCGACCGCAGGCCCCATCCTTCGCATAGTATTCCTCCTCGCGCTTTTCATCGTTTCAGGATGCGCGGGACTCCGTTCGGGCGGGAAAAGCGCCGGGGGCGACGCCGCAGCCGGGCAGGAAACGGGAAGGGGCGCGGAAGACGGCGCGCCTATCCCGGAAGGCGAAGAAGGGCCGGCGCAGGAAAGCGCGGAGGCCGCCGCCGGACAGGGAGCCGCCGCAGGGCAGGGGGCCGCCGCCGGGCAGGGAGCCGCCGCCGCAGGACAAGG
>JAITBO010000388.1 GCA_031283505.1 Treponema sp.
GAAGCGGCCCTCTACGGGCATGAACTCATGGGATTTGACGTGCGGGTCAAATCCCCGGATGTTACCAATATAACTAGTGTCTGTCCACAAAGTCGGTTACTTTGCGGACAGACCTTGCATTTTCTCAAATAAAAATGTGGTTTTGCTTCCTGGCGGAAGATTGTATCGCACAGCGAAGCACAAGGGATAGAAGCGGAATAGGTTTTGGCAGGCAAAGCCTGTCAAAACCTATTAGAGCGGATAGCCCGGTCCGGCGCGTACGCCGGATGCGCCCAAATCCACCGGTTTAATCGCGTCGGGATTCTAGTAGGTTGTCTACACTAAATCCCGCCAGATCGGGATTGGCGGTCATAAAGCCGGTGGTGATATTCAGAGTCTTGGTTTTATTGCCGTTGGAATACTGGGTTCTCACGATGGTACTACCCGGATATTTTTTTACGACCTGATCTTTAAAATCGTTTTCCCGGATCACGGTGACGGCGGACCCCGCATGGGCGCCGCTTAAAAGGCCGAAGATCATGGCTATGGGAACGGAGACAGAGGCTTGTATGGACAAGGCGCAATTCATCCCTGAAAGGGCGATATTTGAACCGATGGAAAGCTCGATCTCCGCAGAGATCGTCACATAGGTCTGCCCCGCCGCGATAATCGCGATCACCGCAGCCTGGGTTGCCACGGGCAGAAGATTGTGAGCGAAAAGAAATATTCACGCTTATATGCGCCGGCCCTGTGTTGTTCCGTAAAAGTTGTTGATTTATTCGCGTTACTGGAGTAAATTTGCGGTATGTCGGAGTTCTCCCCGGTTTTAGAGAAGGGTATTTTGGTTGGGCTTGCGTTAAAAAAGCAGGAAGAACGCCTGATTGAAGAAATTGAGGCCTGCCTTGACACGATAGAGCCGGAAGAATGCACCTTGGTAAAACAACGGTTTGCGGCTCTAAAGTCCCTCGGCGAAGCGATTTCCCTTTTTCCCTCGATTCGGGAAGTTCAGACGGTACGGGGAGAAGTACGGGACGAAAAAATGCTGCTGAAATCCCTCTGTGATTTTGCGCCTTCTTCCCGGCTGCTTCACACCCCTACCCGTATAGTCGCCACCCGGAGCTTTCTTGTCGCCAAATGCCACGCCTTTTCCCTTCTTGCCCTTCTGATATGGGATAGGGTCGGCCTCTGTTCCCGGGTACGGAAGGTGATTTTTTCCACTATTTGTACCCTCATGGCAGAGGAAGTCTATTTTTCCTGTCTGAATGATCCGGCGTTTTCCATGGATATTAAACGCCGCCTGGCGGACGATCTTATTGCCCTTTGGGAAAGCGGGACCGATCCCCGGTCGGTTCAGCATCTGCCTGCCCTGGAAGCCCTCTGGACCGCCCGTGACAATGCTCCCCCCAGTTTTGGCACCATGGACGGTTCCAGCGAACTTATCAGGGTTTCCATTGATTTAGGCGAGGATTGGCAGGAATTCCTCATCAAATACATGAATGATGACGAAACCCGCTGGGCTCTGGAGGAATTTCTTTTCGGCCTGTCTTACGAAGAAATCCTGGAGGTCCGTTCCCGCCTCGGTCGTTTTGGTATTACGGCGGTAGGACACGATGAAGTCCGTTCGTTTTTGGGGGGTTGCCCGGCGTATACTATAGTCCGCAATTCCGATCCCAGGGCGGTATACGATTTTTACATAGATCGCAGGGACGCGGCGGCTTTCCGACAGCGTACTTCGGCCCCGGGTCCCCGGAAAGCCCTGGAGGAAATGTATCTGAAATTCCGCATCGCCCAGGAATAGCATACGGGTTCTTTGGGATAAATCATTCCTCGGGATCGCCAGAAGCTTCGGGGATAGCCGCACGGATAGATACGGCATCTTCAAGGTTTTTAAGAAAGTACTGTTCGGTTTTTTGGATGTGATCCAAAACCTCCTGGGTTCCCGACCGGATTTCTTTGATCTCCGCCCTGGTTTTGTCCGTAAGACGCTGGATATTCTCCAGAGCCTCCCGGAAACTCTGGCTGTGGGCTATCATGTTCGTACTGCCGTTCTTGACGGTCTGATTTAAGTCCCTTTGTTTATCAATTGAAGAACCCATATCCTTGTTTCGGGTTCCGTTGTCCCGAACCGCCCCGATGATCTCCGAAAGATCACGACTGAAATTCCTGATTATCCCGGTAATAGCCGTAAGGTTTTGGGCCGAAGTGTCGCTGGCTTTAAGGGTGTCCGCGGTTTTTTGAACAATGGCACCGAGGACGGCCTGGATATTTTTGGCGTTTTCCCGGGTTAACTCCGACAGTTTGCGGATTTCATCGGCTACTACGGCGAATCCGGCGCCGGCGGCCCCCGCGTGGGCGCTTTCTATGGCGGCGTTCATGGACAGAATGTTGGTTTGCACCGAAATCTGATTGATGGTGACGGTGAGTTCTGTAATGGTTCCTACCTCTTGGGATATCTGCCTGATGGCTTTGTTTACCCTCAGAGCCTGGGTTTCTCCGTCCGCTATGGTTTCCTCAAGTTTTTCAGCATAAGCGGAACTTTGCCCAAGCTGTTCCGTCAGAGAAGCCATGAATTCGCCGATACCCAAAACATGGGTTTTTACCAGATTAATCCCTTCTGACTGGCCGGTGGCGGCCTCGTCCAGGGAACTGAGGTAGGTTTCAATGCCGTTCAGGATTTCTATTCCCTGATTGACTAATGCCTCAATTTCACTGAACTGGGCGAATATCCCGTCAATGACGGTTCCTATATGGACAATAATCGCTTCCCGTTCGCTTATTTCAGTTTGAAGTATCTCCCGGAGTTCGCTACTTTGAACTATATGCGTTTTCAGGGATTCCAGGAATTTTTCCTTATCAGGCCGGGAAGGGAAGGGTTCTTCTGTTTCTTTCTCCGGCCTTTGGAGGCACTTCATACAGAAAAGTAACCCAAAAAGCCCCGGAATAAGGACTATGACGTGCAACAATATCCCCCAAAGGATAAACCCTTTGATTCCCAGGATCGTCGCTACAGCGATCCCTATGATGATCCCCGCCGCGATACCTATGCTGAAGGTAAAATACTTACTTTGTTTTGCCATACTCTTTGTTTCCGCCATCCGCCTTACTGCGCTTCATAGTGTTGAACTTCATCGTGAATATATTCCAGGGAGATCCCCGCTTTCTCAAACATGGCCTCCGAATCAGCGGCGTCGTGGTAACGCCGTTGACAGACCACCCGGACTATACCGCAGTTGATGATGAGCATGGCGCAGGTCCGGCAGGGAGTCATCCGGCAGTAGAGCGTCGCCCCCGCTATGGCAATACCGCGCTTTGCCGCCTGGCAGATGGCGTTCTGTTCAGCGTGCACCGTCCTGACGCAGTGGGTCGTGACGGTACCGTCTTCGTGGATCATTTGCTTAAGCTGATGCCCTATCTCGTCGCAGTTGGGAAGGCCCGCAGGCGCTCCCACATAACCGGTTACCAAAATCTGGTTGTCCTTGGCTATGACACAGCCCGAACGGCCCCTGTCACAGGTCGCCCTTTTGGAGATGGCATCGCAAACTTCCATAAAATACTCATCCCAGGTCGGTCTTTTATAGCCGTCTTCCGCCATTTTTACCTCCAATCCTTAGGCCTTCCAATTTATACATTATCATCCAAATAAGCAACGCTCTTAAACAACTCATCGGGAGAAGTCTGAAGCGCAAAAAGTGAAATTTCGGGGTCTGACCCCGGAGGGGGGCCTCTTTCCCCGCAGAGGACGGCTCAAACCCGCCCCCCCGCGCTTCATACCCGCTTTTTCTTCCTGGTGCCTGGCACCAGGCCGGAAAAATTTTGAGGCCCATTATGCGTTATTGACACAATGAGGAATAGAGAAATAAGATACTCTTGTCCTGCCGGATAATTTCGGCGGCCGGGCTGCGGTTTTGCCCGGCCTTTCCCATGTTCCATTTTCACGTAAAATTTCATATAAGGCGATGGGGGTTTCAAAACGAGCGATTTTGAAAAACATGGCCGTAACCCAGAAAGGAGATATTCTTTATGAAGACCATATTGGTAGTAGATGATTCAAGAATCATGCGAAACATTGTCAAAAATACCTTTTCCCAGCTCAAAATCCCCTGTCAATTTCTTGAGGCGGGGAACGGGAGAGACGCGCTTGTCATACTCCAGAACCAGGAAGTAAGCCTCGTCCTCCTGGACTGGAACATGCCCGAACTTTCGGGGATTGATTTTCTCAAAAAGGTACGAACCATGGAACAGTACAAAAGCCTGCCCATTATCATGGTTACCAGCGAATCGGCAAAGTACAATGTCATCGAAGCCCTAAAAAGCGGAGCGACCGATTATATCATCAAACCGGTAAACGAAAAAATATTTTTTGAAAAACTTTCAAAAATACCGCTGTAAGCGGGATCCAACAAGGAGTTAAAACATGGAACAGTATATCCAGCCTTTTATTGATGTGTGCAAGAATGTGTTCAAAGAATTCGTGGGGGTCGATCTAAAAGTCGGGCGCCCTTATTTTGCCGACAGGGAAACGATTTATGAATGGGATATTTCTTCGGTTATCGGCCTTACCGGCGAAGCCAAAGGGGCGGTGGTTGTCTCCATGAAAAAACCCCTGGTCATCAGGCTTACCGAAATGCTCACCGATTCCAAACATTCCGAAATCGACGATGACGCGGTGGACGCCATAGGGGAAATCGTCAATATTATCGCGGGGAACGTCAAAAAGAACCTGGAAGAAACCTTTAGGCTCGTCATTTCCCTGCCTACCATTATCCAGGGAAAAGGCCACCAGCTCAAATGGCCCAGCGCCCAAACCAGAATCATCTGTATCCCTTTTGAGGTTGTTGAAGGCGAATCCTTTTGTCTTTCCATAGCGATAGAATCTTCCAAAGGGGTTTAATATGGCAAAAAAGAAAGACAGGCTGCTTAAATTCCTTTCAAGCGGGAAATTTGAAAATCCCCGGGATATAACGGTTCTGGAAGATATAGT
>JAITBO010000392.1 GCA_031283505.1 Treponema sp.
GCCGATAAGCCGGGCTCCTCCGAATACCAGTTTAACCGCCCGTTCCAGGGCCTCCAGGCCGTAGCCCCGGCCTTCACCTACCACCACGTAATCGGGGTTGACGTAGGAGATTTTTATGAAAAAGAGAGCAACTGTGGCAAGAACTATTCAGCATTTTGCTGACATTCGGGTTCGGGCTTATTCTCACCGGTTGCGATACCAGGACCAGCGGAGGGAAGCGACACCTTCGGTAATAATACCGGAGGGTGCGGGAAACCGCCTGGCATCCCCATATCAACCACCTTTTCCGCCCCAAGCTAAAGCGTTCCGAGGGAGGAATCCGCCCTGAACCGGATGATGAATCTGAATTGTGGGGCAAATTTAGAGTTTAAGGCGCGGCGGAGGGCGCAGGAAGCTGCTGGCGAAGTATGAAAAAAAGACATGGAACTATCAGGTACTAGCGGAGTTTACCTGCGCCATATTATATGGCGCAGTTTTATTCCAGCCCATCCTGACCTTATTTCCGAAGGCTCTATCGCGGAATTATGTATGAACAAAACCTCCCCCGCCTAAAATCGTTTCACCTCAACCTCTTCTGGAGGGGTTGCTATGATTAAACCGGACAGCAGTGGAAAAAAATATAAAAAAAGCGCATGTGTTCCAGGGGGTCTGCCGTGTAAGTCTGCGGCTTCCCCCCGGATGGATGATTTGCCTCCGCCTTTCTTAAAGCGCTCCCCGGTAGGCTCCCAAAAAGTGGAAATCTTCAGTTTTGGTTTTCAGTTCTTCCAGGGCGGCATCGAATTCGCCTTCGCCTTCGGTCTTAGGGAGGCTGACATCCACGTAGAAGAGGTAACGCCAAGGCTGGCCCTGAATGGGGCGGGATTCAAGTTTAATCATGTTGATTTCCCGGTCGCTCATGATCTTGAGGCAGGTAACCAGGGAACCGGGTTTGTCGGGAACCGAGAAAACCAGGGAGGCCTTGTTGGGTTTGCCGGACCCCATGCTGGGCGGCGTGGGGGCGGCATCGCCGTTGTTTTTCCGGGCGATTATGACAAAGCGGGTGTAGTTCAGGGGATTGGTTTCTATCCCTTCTTTAAGAACGGTAAGACCGTGGGCCAGGGCGGCGGCTTCCCCGGCGATGGCGGCTATGGCAGGCCGCTGGGATTCGCTTTCCTTCAGGATGGAGGCCACGGCGGCGGCGGTGTTATAACAGGGTTCGAGCCGCCAGGGATACTTGTCCAGGAAGTCTTTGCACTGGGCGAAACCCTGGGAATGGCTGCGGACTACCTTGATGGTGTCCAGGGTGGCTGTCTCGTGGGCTATAAGACAGTGGACGATGCGAAGTTTCAGTTCCCCTGCCATGGCGATATCCGGATACCGCAGAAAGAGATCGTAGTTTTCGTGGATAGACCCGGCAAGGCTGTTTTCCACCGGAACCACCCCGAAACTTGCGGAACCATCCAGAACCGCGTCGAAAAGGGCGCCAAACGAAGGGCAGGCAAGGCGGGGAGCGTCCTCCCCAAAGGCCCGCATAAGGGCTTGCTCGGCGTAGGCTCCGCTTTCCCCGGAAAAGGCGATCTTATCGGAGACGGGTCCCTGCGAAGGGGCGCTTCCTGACGCCGCGCCGGATAAAAGGCGATCCGGGCCGGTGTAAAGCCCGTACCGGGGCGTCCTGAGGAGTTCTTTCCCAACCACCGGGGCCAGGGCTTCGATGTCCCGCATAAGCCGCTCAAACTGGGAAGGATAGAGGGATTGGGGGCCGTCGGAGAGGGCGGAGTCCGGCTTGGGATGGACCTCCACAGTAAGACCGTCCGCACCGGCGGCTATGGCGGCCAGGCCGGCGGAGGAGACCATGCCCCGTATGCCCACGGCGTGGCTGGGGTCCACGATGACCGGCAGATGGGAGAGCCGCTTGATCACCGGAATCGCCGAAATGTCCAGGGTATTCCGGGTGTAGGTCTCGAAGGTCCTGATACCCCGCTCACAGAGAACCACATCCCGGGTCCCCGAAGCCAGGAGGTATTCAGCCGAAAGAAGCCATTCCTCAATGGTTGCCGAGGGCCCCCGTTTCAGCAGCACCGGTTTCCCCAAAGCCCCCACCTTCTTGAGAAGTTCAAAGTTCTGCATATTCCGGGCGCCTATCTGGAACATATCGGTCAAATCCTTCATCTGCTCCGCCCACTCCGGAGAAACTACCTCGGTAACTATGGGCATACTCAGCTCCTCCCCCGCCGCCTTCATATATTCCAGGCCCTTCATGCCCAGGCCCTGGAATGCGTAGGGGCTGGTCCGGGGTTTGAAGGCCCCGCCCCGAAGTATCACCGCTCCGGATTCCCGTACCCGCGCCGCAGTCTCCAGTATTTGCTCCCGGCTCTCCACCGCGCAGGGCCCGGCGATGACGGAGATACGGGAACCCCCGATCTTGACGGGACCCACGGTGACAATGGAATCGCCGGTCTTGGTTTCCCGGGAGGCCAGTTCGAAAGGTTTGGACGTGGCAGCGACCCGCTCCACCCCCGGCAGAAGGGTCAATTCCTGTATGTCCGAAGCCGCCTTGCCGGTGGCCCCGATAATTTCATCGTCCCCCAGAGTCTGTTCCCGGAGGCTGAATCCCCGTTCCTGCAAAAAAGCGCGTATCATTTCCTTATCGTGGGAGGAAATACCCTTGGACAGTACGACTATCATGTAAAACTCCGGTACGGTAAAGCTGTTGTCTGAGCCTGTCTCAAAACTAATTGACTGTGCGCTAACACGCACGGTTTTGGGAAAGCCTCCTTATTATAAAATATTTTGAAAAAAGAAAAAGAGGTCCGAAAAAATTTGCGCACGGGGTTTGAACCTGCGGTTTAATAAGTTTTGGAATTTCTTTTTTCACCGGGGATAAAGTAAATTTTTGACCAATCTCCATGAAATATTGACTATACATCTGAAAAAAACCGGGGGTATAATTGCTTTATACTTAAAGAAACCCTGTACCCGAATTTTTTTTTTGAAAGTCTGTATGATGTGACTTCGATAGTTAAAAAAAACGCTCTCTGGCGGGGGCGTTACGGGGGTGGAACCCCCATTGGGGGGGTAACGGAAGACTTGCGGAGGGTCTGCGGCCCGGAGCAAGGCTGTAGTTAGGGGGGTTCTCCTCCCTTTAAAAGATTATCGAACTCACATTATATACCATTGAGGAGGATGAAGATGGAAGGAACGATGAAGGGAGCGTATCTGCCGGGAAACAGCACGGTTATCCTTAAAGATGTCCCCATTCCCAAGCCGGGGCATGGACAGGTCCTGGTAAAAATGAAGGCGTGTACCATCTGCGGCAGCGATATACGGGCGATTTACCGGGAGCATACCGGCAAAGGGGCCGAAGGTTATCAGGGAGTTATCGCGGGCCACGAACCCTGCGGTCAGGTTGTTGAAGAAGGACCGGGGATTAAACGGTTCAAAAAGGGAGCCAGGGTCATCGTATACCATATTTCCGGCTGCGGGATCTGCCACGATTGCCGCATGGGGTATATGATCTCCTGTTCGTCTCCTCTCAGGGCGGCTTACGGCTGGCAGCGGGACGGCGGTATGGCGGAGTACATACTCTGCGACGAAAAAGATCTGGTGGAGCTGCCTGACGAATTGACTTATGCCGACGGCGCCCAGGTTGCCTGCGGGTTCGGTACGGTCTACGAAGCAATCTACAAGATCGGGGTAAGCGGTGCGGACAATGTTCTGGTCGTAGGACTTGGTCCTGTGGGGCTGGCGGCCCTGATGCTTGCTAGGGCTATGGGCGCCCGGAAACTTTTTGGCATAGAGAACAATCCCTACCGGATTGAATTGGCGAATAAGCTGGGCCTTGCGGACACCATTCTGACGGTGGGAACGGACAATGTGGACAAGATTAGAGCCCTGACCGAGGGCAACGGGGTGGAAAAGGCCTTTGATACATCCTCCAGCGACGAGGGGCGGCAGACCGCTATCCGGGCGGCCCGGCAGTGGGGAAAAATCGCGCTTATAGGGGAAGGGAATACCGTCAATTTTAACCCCAGCCCGGACATCATTCATCCTCAAAAGAGCATCTACGGAAGCTGGGTGACCAGCATCTGGCTTATGGAAAATCTGGTAGAAGAATTGGTGCGCTGGAATCTGCATCCCGACGCTCTGGTGACCCATCGTTTTCCCCTGGAAGAAGCGGCCAAGGCTTACAAGCTCATGGCGGAAGGGAACTGCGGTAAAGTCGCCATCTGTGCCGGCGAGGAACTAAAGTAGAAGGAGGCCCTATGTCCGGCAGCATTGATCCAAAAACCGTCCCCCAGGTAACCCTGGCGTCGGGTGAAAAAATCCCCGGCATCGGTATGGGAACCTTCGGTTCCGACAAGTACGTCCCTGCCTCGGTTGCCGCCGCCGTAGCCGGGGCCATTCGTTACGGATACCGGCTCTTTGACTGCGCCTCGGTCTACGGCAACGAAAACCTCATTGGCGGCGTTTTTGAAGAAGTCCTGAAAAGCGGCGCGGTACGGCGGGAAGATCTCTTTGTCACCTCCAAGGTTTGGAACGATATGCACGGAAAAGGGGATGTGCTTATTTCTTTGGCAAAAACCCTTAAAGATCTGCGCCTTGACTATGTGGATTCCTACCTTGTACATTGGCCCCTCCCCAATTATCATGCTCCCGGCTGTGACGGTCTTGCCCGGAACCCCGCCTCCGTACCCTTTTCGGCGGAACGCTTCCTTGCCGTCTGGTCGCAGATGGAACGGATACAAAAGATGGGGCTGGCCCGGTATATAGGAATGTCGAATATGACTGCCTCAAAACTGGAAGCGGTCCTGCCCGGTTGCACGATCCCCCCGGCCATGATCGAAATGGAACTGCATCCAAGTTTCCAGCAGCCCGGACTTTTTGAATATTGTAACAAACGGGGCATTTCCGTAGTCGGTTACTGTCCCCTCGGCTCCCCGAACAGGCCGGAACGGGACAGAACCCCTCAGGACGTGGCGGACACGGAAATCCCCGAAATCATCGCCATTGCCCAGGCCCATAAGATCCACCCTGCCCTGGTATGCCTGAAATGGGCGGTACAACGGGGGCAAATTCCCATTCCCTTTTCCACTACCGAAAAAAACTACCAGGCCAATCTGCGCTGTGTCACCGAAGATCCCCTTTCCGCCGCCGAGATGGAGTCTGTCAAAAAAGCGGACAGAAACTGCCGGCTGATTAAAGGCCAAGTCTTCCTGTGGCCGGACGCAAAAGGCTGGGAGGATATTTGGACTTAAAAGAAGCTGTTTCAAAGTGAACAAATTAAGAAGGGGGAGCGCATAAGTTCCGAAGCCAAAGGTATGGTGCCTTGTATGCGGCGTTTTTTGACGTTGCTCCCCCTCGCTCCAGCCAAGCGACTTGCTTCGCAAGTCGCAGCCTTTCGCTACCCCCACTCGTTTCTTACAGGATATAACATTCTTAACGTGTTGTAGACCTAGACATAAAGCCCTTACGTGGCGAAAGGCCGACGGATTATTCCTCCAAGATAAGCAGGGTCTTGGGATCCAGCCGCAGGGCTATGTGTTCCGGATTGTAGACATCCCGGTCCTTGGATATGGTCAGTTCGATGTGATCCACCTTGGGGTCCAGGGCGATGATCACATCAATAAGGTCCACATAGTCCCCTATGACCAGGGGAATGCCCCGCTTGTCATAGGCGGGTCCCAGGACGCCGACGGACGCGGACCTGGGGAGTTCCCCGGGAGCTTTGACGGTACAACTGTACCAGATAGAAAGCCCCAATTCCCGGGCAAAATCCCTGGCGCCCTGAAGTCGTTCCCGTTCGCCGGGAGAAAAATCCAGGCCGTCCACGATCACCGCTTGGGCGTCAAAGCCCCCTTCGGTGATCAGCGCCCTAAGGCTCCGGTTTATCTGTTCCCCGCTGATCCCTTCCTGACTGAATTTCATAAGAACCCGGTTCTTGATCACATCGTTTTTTACCTCCGCGATGTTTTCCAGGTTCTTCTTCATCACAAATTCCTCAAAAATATCCTCGTACCAGGCCAGCACATAATCGGTATGCTTGGTAAAGGATACGTGTATCACTTTTTTCCCCTGCAAAAGCTTGTCCAGGGCGATCTGGACCAAAACCGAAGTTTTACCGATACCGCTGGGGGCGGCAATGATCCCTATTTCTCCGGCCTTGAGTCCGCCATGTATAGACTTTTCAAAAACGCGAACCGGACTGCGCTCCACAAGTTCGTTCTTAACCACTTGGTATTCCTCCGTAAAAACTTTTCGTTTATTTTACCATTCTTTTCCGCTTTTCCTCATACTCCTTGATGAGGGTCTCGGAAATACTGGCCGGAACCTTTCCGTACTTCTCGAATTCCATGGTGAATTCCGCCTTACCCTGAGTCAGGGAACGAAGCACCGTAGAATAGCCGAACATCTCGCTCAAGGGGACCTCGGCTTCCACCCGGGAAGAAGTCCCGTCTTCGGTTGACGCTGATATTATACCACGCCTTTGGTTGATTGAAGCAAAAATATTTCCCTGGAATTCCGTGGGACCTTCCACCGAAACCTTCATGATAGGTTCCAGTATACAGGGCTTGGCCTTGCCGTAGGCTTCCCGGAAGGCGCCAATGGCGGCAAGCCGGAAGGCGATATCCGAGGAGTCCACAGGATGGGACTGTCCATCGTTGATAACGCAGCGTATATTGACAATGGGAAACCCGATGAGGCTGCCTTTCTTAATGGCTTCCCGGAATCCCTTGTCGCAGCTAGGAACATACTCCGTGGGAATAGCCCCGCCTTTGATATTATCCACAAATTCGTAGTCGCCTTCCGCGTAGGGTTCCATATAGCCCGCGACCCGGCCATACTGACCGGAACCGCCGGTCTGCTTCTTGTGAGTGTAATTGTAATCCGCCCGCCGGGTGATGGCCTCCCGGTAGGCCACCTGGGGCATACCGGTCTCTACTTCGCACTTGTACTCCCGGTACATCCGTTCAATGTAGACTTCCAGATGAAGTTCCCCCATGCCCTGAATGATGGTCTGGTTGGACTCGGCATCCACAAAAGTCCTAAAGGTAGGATCTTCCTTGGTAAAGCGGTTCAGGGCCTTGGCCATCTGGTCTGCGGACTTCTTGTCTTTGGGGGTAATAGCCAGAGAGATGACCGGCTCAGGGACATACATGGAGGACATGGCGTAGTTAAGCCCGCCGCCGCAGAAAGTATCCCCGGAGGCGCATTCTATCCCGAAAAGGGCCACAATGTCGCCGGGAATTCCCTCGTTAATATCCTCCATGTCATCGGAATGCATACGCACCAGGCGGCCAACCTTGAATTTCTTCCGCGCCCGGGTGTTCATAAGTTCATCACCCTTTTTGAGGGCCCCCTGGTAAATTCGCACGTAGGTAAGCTGACCGTACTGACCGTCCTCAAGTTTAAATCCCAAGGCCACGGTAGGGCTTTTCTCGTCAATAACAAGTTCTTTTCGTTCCTCGCCATGATCCAGGTCCAAGGCATAGTTCTTCACTTCCGTGGGATCCGGAAGGTAATAGGTTACGCCGTCCAAAAGGGGCTGTATCCCCTTGTTCTTATAAGCCGAACCCATCATAACCGGGACGAACTGTTCCGCCAGAGTCCCTTTGCGGACAGCGGCGCGGATCAAATCTTCGGAGATGGTTTCTTCGCCTAAATAAAGCTCGGCCAACTCATCGGAAAACATGGAAATCGCGTCCAAAAGCTCTTCCCGGTACTTTTCGGTGTCCGCCTTTAGGTGGGCGGGTATTTCGGCATACCGGAGTTCCGTGCCCTGATCACCGTCAAAGTACACCGCCTTCATGGTGATAAGGTCCACGATACCCTCAAGTTTGTCCTCAAGCCCTATAGGTATCTGAATGAATACCGCGTTCAACCCCAGTTTTTCCCTAAGCTGGAGCCTCACCTTAAATGGGTTCGCCCCGGTCCGGTCACATTTGTTCACGAAGGCGATACGCGGTACGTGATACCGCTTGAGCTGACGGTCTACCGTGATGGACTGGGATTGCACCCCGCCGACCGCACAAAGCACCAGAATAGCCCCGTCCAGTACCCGCAGAGACCGTTCCACTTCAATCGTAAAATCCACATGTCCGGGCGTGTCGATAAGATTGACGGTATGTCCCTTCCATTCAACCTGGGTCGCGGCAGACTGAATCGTAATTCCCCGCTCCCGTTCCAGTTCCATGTGGTCCATAGTAGCGCCAACGCCATCTTTCCCACGGACTTCGTGGATGGCGTGTATCTTGTTGCTGTAAAACAGGATGCGCTCGGAAAGAGTGGTCTTCCCCGAGTCAATATGTGCGCTGATTCCAATATTCCGCATTTTTCGGACGTCCGTCCGGGTAATGTCGATGCCCATTCTTATTCTTGCTCCTTACAAGAGACGCTTGAAGCGTTCAAAATTAGTTTTCACCGTAATTAAAAAACAACAAATGCAATAATTAGGGAGAATATAGTAAGAATTGTGAGAAATCTCACGTAAACGCTAATTACCGGCAAACCTCCGCCGGGCGAACCCTTAACGGAGCCGGTTTATACGCCGCCGGGTCGCCATAACGAATTTTCTCCGTGACATCTGCGGCGTGTCTGATCTGCGTTTTTTGCGGCGGACCAAGGTACTTATATGATAAGCTGAAATAACCGCAACCAACAGGAATGAAAAAACCGCGAACCCTGTCAATGATCGAGGGTTCAAATAAGCGCCCGGCAGACTTTTGTAAGTAATCAACGCAAGAACGAGTACATTAATAGAAGCAACCGCATATAGAAGAATACATATCCAGATAACTTGAACAATCAAACTCTGATTTTTCCACAATCTCCTACTCTTAAAAGTACTTTTCATTTGATTTCTCCATCCTTTAAATACTTATCAGTTTTACTTATATCATAATTTAAAAAAAAATAAAATGCAACAGGGCGCATTGCCTAATAATTAATCTAGTCGAAAAGGGATGGTTGCCCGGAAACAAAAACCTAGCCAAAATCAGACCGCCTGGACCTGACCATCCTCCTGACAGGAGGCTTTTTCACCATACTCTTTTTCCCGGTTTATTTTCAAGATCCGCTCAACCGCCTCGTTCAGCCTCCGATTCAGTTCCACCGGGTTATTCCCCGCCTTCCGCCGCAGGAGCTCGGCTTTACCGTCTTCTGATATATCCGGCAATTCCATCAGCCGTTCATAGGGCGTCCTCGGCTCCTTTTCGTAGGCCTTCCGGCAGCGGCCGTCCGCCTGTTTCTCTTTGGCAATCAGACGGAACAAGGGTATCCGATAATTATACAGGGGGCACAGCCGGCGGTACACTTCGGCCAAGGCGGCGCATTCTCGGCGGTGTCGAATCGGAAGCATCTAACGGTCTTGCGCACGGCGTCATAATTTTTCTGCTCCGCATATAGTGCTTCTCCATGTAAAATACCACTATGCCGGGGGCGTTGCGGGGGCAGCGCCACCGCAGAGGGGGTAGCGGAAAAGCCGTAGGCTTTGGAGCGAGGGGGAGCCTTCCCCATATGCACTAACTTATATTTGGCAAACCTCCGGTTTAATGGTATACTGTAAAAAACACCGGAGGTTTGTAGTATGCCGTCCATAGCCCAGTTACTGCCGCTGCTCGGAAAGGATTACGAGCAGAAATGTATCGAACTCGGGATTATACGGCGTGCGCGTGAAATCAAAACGCCCGCCAATTTAATGATGCTCTGTTTGTTTCATCTGCTCAACGGAGTGTCGCTTGTCGCGGTTAGCACGGTCGCTTTCGCCCTGAAAATAGGGGATTTCAGCGACGTGGCGTTTATGAAAAAGTTCGCCAAATGCGGCGAATGGTTCAAACATATAAGCGCGGAGTTGTCGCGTGACGGATTAATTTCATATCCGAAACCGACTTATTTAGAAGGCCGCCGAGTGCTGGCGGTAGACGCGTCCGATGTGGTAGAAAAGGGGCGGAGCGGGGAAACCTCCCGCCTGCATTATGCGATAGACCTACATACGATGACCAGTGACACGTTCAAAATTACCAAAGAGGAGACAGGCGAAACACTGAGTAATTTC
>JAITBO010000393.1 GCA_031283505.1 Treponema sp.
TTATAGATGAGGTTGTAGTAAACACCATCATAAGGGTTTTGCCGTTTTTTTTGTAACCCCTGTATGGCCATACAGGGGCTACAGGGCTAAGTGTTGCACTTCAGGGTTGAACGCGGGAAGGAAAAACTGATGCCAGTTGAAATTAAACAGGTTATTATTAATCATTGCGGTCCTGTCCTGATGGGTTATAAACCGGCGGCACTGTTCATGCTGCGATCCGAAAACGCTTATGGTTGTTTATCCGGCCTGCTGCCGGCCAGCCTTGAGCTGATGGTTTTACGGAAAAGCGAAGGCGGATTATTGGTCCTTTTTTTTGAAAAAGAAAAACTTGAAGAAACGCTGTTGAATAAAAATATCAGGACGGTACTCGCCGGTATCGGTTATCCCATGGACACTTCGGTTTTTGGTTTTCTGGGCTATTTAAAAAAACAATTTGAGTACGAACATTTTCCCCACGAGGTAGGACTTTTCCTCGGTTACCCGGCGGACGATGTACTTGGTTTTGTAAAACATAAAGGCAGGAACTATAAGCTGTGCGGCTACTGGAAAGTTTACGGGGATGTGGAGCGGGCCAAAGCAAGTTTTCGTCAATATGACAAATGCCGGGAACGTATAAAAGCTATTTTTCAATGAAGAAACCGGGAACAGATCGCCGTCCTGTGTACTCAATTCTTAACCTGAACTCCCTTCCAATCTGCCTTAATCCCGCAGAAGCCTAAAATCGTCAAAAAAGTAAAGTACGCCGGGGTAAAGACTATCTGGATGAGTGCAAGAATAGCCGGGCCAGGAAGAGCCGCGCCAAAAAGACCAAGGCAGGAAAGGGTGTTCATGGTCATGGCCAGGAGGACCGCCGCCGAAAGGGGCCAGAGGCCGGGAATAAAGGGCAGGAAGGGAATGGCGATGATCCCCATGGAAATGGTTATCATAAGGAAAGCGAAATTTAGCCTGGTCATAGGATCAGGACTGAACAGGCCTCCGTTGTTCCAGCGCAGGGTCTGGTTAATCAGGGGCTTCCAGGCGCGTTCACCCTGGGTAGTTACCCAGAGATCCGGCTGGACGGCGGCATAGACCTCGTAATCCGTACTCCCTCGTATCATGGAGACCAGGGCGGCGTCCTCCGTGGGAGAAGATGGAATCTGGTCATAGCCACCGATGCAGTCCAAAGCCGCCTTTCTGACAATGAGGTTGTTCCCGAAGCCGCCGCCTGCTGCGCCGAGGCCTGTGGACCCTGTAAGGTAAAGATAACGTATGGCATGGTCAAAGCACTGGTAATGCCGGAAAAAGCCCGCCCCATCGGCTTTCTTGAAGACCGGCCCTATAACAAGGCCAGTCCGGGGGTCGGCCATCCGGGCGGCCATAGCCCTGAGCCAGCAGGGAGGGACTTCGCAGTCCGCATCGGTAAAAAGAAGCAGGGTTCCTGCGGCCACATTCGTACCCCGGCAGAGGGCGTATTGTTTTTTATTTACTCCGGGATTTTCGGTAAGGGTGATGATCCTGACTCCTGCATTTATTTCGGCAAAATGGCGCAGTATTTCGGGACTTCTGTCAGTGGAACAGTCATCGATAAAGATATATTCCGCCTCCGGGTAATCCTGCACAGAAAGGCTTTCCAGGAGCCCTTCAATACGCCGCTCCTCGTTTCTGATGGGAATAATCACCGAGACCTTGGGATACTCCCCTGTTCCGGAAAGTCCTGACCGAAGAATGGACTGTGGCACGGTAAAACGGCGATCCCTGAGCCATTCCCGGAAAAGACCGGCCATCATTGCGCAATGAAGCCCGATGAATATGGCGGCGAAACTAAATCGAAAAACATCAAACCAAAGCATATATCCTCCAGTATTCGTGATTATATCATAAGACAGCGCGGATAAACAAAAATTTTTCCATGTCGTCATCAATGAAGTCGTGGAGTTGGCCGGATGTCTCCCGGCGTTCCCATGGATGACCGCTCAATCGCCGTACCGCATTCTTGATCTGTTTTATCCGCTCCTCCGCTCACTCAAGCCCAGCCAGCAGGCCGCCTTGCCCGCCGTGTACTTCCCCTTCAGGCTTCCCCGTATCAGGGCCAGCCTGCCTCATTCTTCTTTAAGCCGCCGGAGTTGGAGAAAATGGATTAGCCCGCGTTACCCCCAATACCCGGCCCTCCGGCCCCGCGCTTTTCCATAAGCCTGTCCCTGCGCCGGGTCAGGTCTTCCCGCAGGCTTAGAGGCAAAGCGCAGGGCGAGATCGGAACACCGGAGGCCGGTGTATGCAGGGCCAGGGCGGCTTCCGCATACGAGAGGGCCAGGGACAAGTCCCTCAAACGCCGCTCCGCGTCAATTGCCAGGGATCGGAGGACAAGGGCCCTGACATACGGGGAATGATCCCCCGCGGCGACACTCCGCAGCCGTCCCCGGCCCGCCTCGTGCTCCCCGGCGCTGAACAGATCCCGGGCCAGGGTTAGGGCCGCCAGAGGACACCCCTGACTGGCCGCCGCAGAGAGAAGGGTTTTCCCGGTTTCGGGGATTTCTCCTCCAAACAAAAACCTTTCCCCGGTTTTCCGCTTTGGCCGGCAGACCTTCCGCCAGTGCAAAGCAAGGCTCTCCAAATCGTAGGAGTAAAGGGAATGGGCCCTCAGGGGATCTTCGGCGATGCGGACCAGGGCGCCAAAAAGCCGCGCCAGGCCGGAAATGTCCCTGACATTGTGATCGCAGATGCCCCCAAGGGCGGCGGTTTCCCCTGTTTTAAGGAAGGCAAACCAGATGTCCGGCGCCATGGCTCCGGGGGTGTCCCCGGTCCGGTCCAGGCCCAGAACGGCGGTCTCGATTTCCCCCTGGGAACAGGAAGGGAGGATCCGCTTCCAGAGCCGTCTTGCCGGGTGGAGGAGGTCCGCATGAAAGAAGACTGGCGGAGGTCTGCCCTGCATCAGACACCGGGTCTTCAGCACCTGGGCGTCGAAGGTCTTGCCGTTGTAGGTAACCGTTAGCGGAGGACAGCCGTCCTCCTCCCGGCGGAATTCCCCCAGGACCGCCTCAAGAAAGTCGTCTTCCCCGGGGTAGTCCAGGAGCAGGTACTGGGCGACTTCCAGCTTGGTTTCCCCGGCGACTGAGGCCAGCCGGCCGAATGCCGCAAGAAAAGCCACAACCCCCGCCCCGCTTGAAAGCCCTGTGGTTTCCAGGTCGAAGAAAAGGAGGGCCTTGGGACCGGCCTCGCCGGGAGTATACCGCAACAGGTCCGGGACGAGTATCCCCAGTGAAGGCGGAAAAACCGGAGGAAGATGCGGAGCATCCAGAAGCAGCGTCCGCTTCATCGTAAGATACCCCGCCCGAGTCCAGCCAGGCCCCAGTTCGGGCGGAGCCGAAAGCGGGGCTTCCGCCGCCGGCCTTGCGGAACCGGCAGTCCCGGACGGGATGCCGGGTTTCCCGGAAACCTCCGCCGCCCGTATGCGCCGGAGCCGGGAACGCAGATCACTCCCCATAATCGGAAAGGGCCTTGAGGAAGGCCCCGGTCCCCGCCTTGTTTCCCCCCGCCCCCACACAGGAAGGACAGCCTTCTTTGCAGGGGCAGCCCGTTACGGCGGCATAAGCGGAACGGAAAAGGTCTTCCGTCCGGCGGGCAAGAGCTTCGGCAAGGCCGGTCCCGCCGGGATACTTGTCGTAAATGTAGAGGGCCGGAACACCAAAATGGGGGTCCCGGACCCGTTCGGCTATCCCCAGGTCACGGGGATCGCAGAGCAGGAAGATGGGGGCAATGTGCTTGATCAAGGTGCCCGCGCCGGAGAGGATGGAACCGGCTTCCTCCTCCCCCCGGTCTTTTAGGACCGCGCCCCCCGGTGTTTCGGGGCCAAAGAGGAAGGCCAGGAACCGGGTATGCATCTCCTCCTCAGGCAGCTCTATATCGCCGTAGCCTATGTTTTCGTGGGTGTGGAACCGTATTTTTTTGAATTTGGCTGCCTGGGAACGGACCAGGATATCCCCCACTACCTCGCCGCCTGTCCATTCGTCCTCCGAAAGGACCTTGATGTCGGTCTTCACGAGACCGTCGGTAAAGTAGTTCACCTCCGCCTCCCGGACCAGGCACTTGAGGTTTTCTATGTCCAGGGACTCCACCAGATACTGCTTTCCCCGGTGCAGGTAGACCGCGTTTTCAAAGATGAGTTCCTTGGCGCTGGGACGGTCCATCTCGCCTATCACCGCATTCCGTCCGGCGGTGACATCCACTATGACCACGTTGTCCGCCACAGCCGACCTCAGGCTGACCCCCTCCGCCGGGAAGGACCGGTTCGCCCAATGCCAGCGGCCCGCCGCCGTACCGCCGCCTTCTTCCGCAGAGGAAACCGGGCCGGCCGTATGGCGTACTATCCCTTCTTCTTCCAGGGAACCAAGGGCCTCCCGGGTCTCGGGGCCAAAGGGGTCTCTCCCGTCTCCGGTCGCTTCTTCCAGGGATTCGTCCCTGAAGGGAAGTTCAAAGGCGGCGCACTTCACATGATCCGTGAAAATATAGGGGTTGCCGGGATCTATGCGGCCCTCTTCCGCGCTCCTGCGGAAAAACCATTCGGGATTGTTCATGATGAACTGGTCCAGGGGGGAAGAGGAGGCCACAAAGACCGCCACGGACGCGCCGCCACGACGGCCGGCCCGGCCCGACTGCTGCCAGAAGGAGTTGAAGGAACCGGGGAAGCCCGCCACCACCGAAGCGTCAAGGCCGCCTATGTCTATCCCCAGTTCCAGGGCGTTGGTGGACACCACCCCCTGTATGGTCCCGTCCCGCAGGCCCCGCTCTATCTCCCGGCGTTCGTTTGGCAGCAGGCCTCCCCGGTAGGCTTCCACCCGTATACGGGAGTTACCGGTAAAGATGTTGGCCAGGTCCTCATTCACGTAGGCGGCAGCCACCTCGGTTTTGACCCGGGAATGGGCGAAGAGGATGGTTTTGATCCCCCCCCTGAGGAAAGCCAGCATCCAGCGGCGGCTTTCGGTGACCACGCTCCGCCGTATACCCTGCACCACGTCCACCAGGGGCGGATTGTACAGAATGACCCGCTTCTCCCCCTGGGGCGCGCCGTTCCGGTCCACCAGGGAGACGCGGTCCCCGATGAGGGTCTCCGCCAGTTCCTGGGGGTTGGCGATAGTGGCGGAACAGAGGATGAAAAGGGGCCGGGAACCGTAAAACGCGGCAACCCGGCGAAGGCGGCGTATCACATTGGCTACATGGCTCCCAAAGACCCCTCGGTAGGCGTGGGTCTCGTCAATGACAACATACTTCAGGTTCGAGAAGAATTTGATCCACCGGGGATGATTGGGCAGAACCCCGGCGTGGAGCATATCGGGGTTGGAGATGACGATGCGCCCGTAGTCCCTGGCCGCCACCCGGAGGCTCTCCGGGGTGTCCCCGTCATAGGTAACCGCCTTGATGGGAAGCCGGGGGCTTGGGGGCGGAGCCAGGGAAACGCTCCGCGTTTCCTTGGAAGGGGGTGCGGCGTGACCTTGGGCGCCGCTGGGGGAAGGCTTTCCCCCTACTGATTCCACGATTTCGTTCAGCTCCGACTGCTGATCCTGGGAAAGGGCCTTGGTAGGAAAGAGGTAAAGGGCCCGCCCCTTCTCGTCCCTGAGCAGGGCCTGGAGGACCGGCAGATTGTAACAGAGGGTTTTCCCCGAAGCCGTGGGGGTAACCACCACCACATTGCGGCCCCGGCGAATTTCGTCCCACACTTCCTTCTGGTGACTGTAGAGCCGGGTGATTCCCCGCCGCCGCAAGGCATCGGCAATCGCCGGATCCAGGTCTTCGGGAAACGGCGCGTACACCCCCTCCCGGGCCGGGAGGAGCCTTTCAACTACAATATTCTCCGCAAAGGCAGTATCCGAGAGGATTTTTTCCAATGCGGCGGCGTTGTCCATGGCTTTTTATTGTACCCCCAGGGACCAACAAACGTAAAGTGCGGATTAACAGCCCCGCGGCTTCCTTCAAACGGCAGAATATGTTTCTGGACGCATCCTGCCTGCGGCAGGACCGGGCTATCCGCTTAAATAAGTTTTTCCGGGCAGAACTCTACCCGGAAAAACTTATACCGCTCCTATCCCTTGCGCGTTCCGGTAATACTTAGTGTCTATCCACAAAGTCGGTTACTTTGTGGATAGACCTTGCATTTTCTCACCTAAAGGTTACGAAAATGCAGATTTTAAGGTCGTCCCTTTCCGTAAGCGCCGTAATGGACCAGCGAGGGGTCAAATCGGCTGACGGTTCTTGCGGGGCGCACGGGATAGCCCAGGGCCACGACGGAAAAAGGGATGATGTGGGCCGGGAGGCCGAATCTGGCGGAAAAGGCATTGACCCGGCTTTCATCGGGATACCAGCCGAGCCAGACCCCACCGAGCCCCTCACCGCTTATCTGGAGGAGTATGTTTTCCGTGGCTGCGGAGAGGTCCTGCACCCACCAGACATCCTGTGGGTCCGCGCTTTCCCCCAGCTTGAGGTTGGCGCAAGGCACTATGGCGGCGGCGGCTTTTGGGAGCATTTTTGCATAGGGACTCATGCCGGCAATGGCCTTGCGGTCTTCTTCGGCGGTGATGACGATAAATTCCCAGGGACGGCGATTATGGGCCGACGGAGCCTCGAAGGCGGCCCTTAAAATACGGTCTATTTTCTCCGGTTCCACAGGCCTGGATAAAAAATTGCGTACCGAACGTCGTTCAAAAATGGCTGACATGGCTGCCTCCCTGTATACGGAACATTTTTACTGTACCCATTATTGGGGAATATGTCAATTCGGCGCTAAACTGTAAGGTTTGGCAGAGAAACCGATAAAGAATCTATATCGCTAACCAGCGATTACTTCACCCCTCTAATTAACAAGCGATTCGTTCACCCCCATGACGAAAATGCAAAATTTTACAGAGCTCAACTTGTTTATAAAATCCTCTCAGAACTCCATACAAG
>JAITBO010000395.1 GCA_031283505.1 Treponema sp.
AATAGAGGCATCATTCGTTGAATTCGTTTTTCCATCAATGTTTTCACCCTCGTTTATTTGATGAAAACATTATAGCATAAGTAAACTAATTGTTCAACTTGTTTTTGAACTAATCCTTAGTAGTACGTCTGTGTATGAAACCTTTCCGGCGGAAGAAGCGAAACGGCTGAAAGAGAAACTGGAGATTCAATATAGTCCGCAACACGAGAGTTGGCTTAATATGGCCGGGATAGAACTCAATGTGTTTAATAATCAAGGATTATCGGCCCGGATTCCCACCATAGAGCAGATGAGGAAAGAAACGGCGGCGTGGAACCGGAGACGCAACAGGGAAGTCTGTAAAATCAACTAGCGTTTTAGTACTGCCGATGCCCGGATTAAACCCAAACGCCTTTATCCACAATTTGAATAGTGTCGAGATACTAGGGCCAGCCCCAAAACTAATTGACTGTGCGCTAATGCGCACGGTTTTGGGGACAGGTTCTTGCGATTTTTCAGCCTTGCAAAACTGTAAATTTCAAGGTTGCTTTCCCAAAACTGAAGTTTTGGGAAAGCCTCTATATGCCGTCAAATATTTATCAATCGGAACATATTCAGCGTTTATTCGTAATATAACGCAAAAACACAAAAAAATAAGGTTTGCGGAAAAAAATGTAAAAAATCTTATAATCGTGCTGGCCCTGCGGGAGGTAGATTGCGGAGTTCCCTTTTTTCTTCTAAAATAGGTTATATTTTAAATATCTATATTTAACGGAGGTCAGGCTGTGTCTATACATATTGCCGCAAAACCCGGAGAAATTGCCGAAGCTATCCTGCTTCCCGGTGACCCGCTACGGGCTAAATTCATCGCGGAAACCTATCTGGAAAACCCTGTGTGGTACAACGATATCCGGAATATATTCGGCTATACCGGAATCTACAAGGGTAAACAGGTGTCTGTCCAGGGAACCGGTATGGGTATTCCCTCAATCTCCATCTATGTCAACGAACTGTTTCGGGATTATGGTGTAAAAAGGGCTTTCCGTATTGGGACCGCAGGTTCCATCAGGGCGGATGTAAAGCTCCGGGATCTGGTAATCGCCATGTCCGCCTGTACGGACTCCGGGGCCAATAAGCTCCGTTTTGGCGGCAGGGACTACGCCCCTACAGCTTCTTTTAATCTTCTTAAAACCGCCTACGATACTGCCTGCGCCCTGGGTTTTAAACCGGCGGTTGGTCCCGTGGTATCTTCGGATATGTTTTACACTGAAGATCCTGATGAATGGAAGCTCTGGGCCAAATTCGGCTGCATTGCTGTGGAAATGGAATGTGCCGAACTCTACACCCTGGCCGCAAAATACGGATGCGAGGCTCTTACCTTGCTCACCGTCTCCGACAGCCTGGTAACCCACGAAGCTACTTCCGCTGAAGATCGGCAAAAGACCTTTCTCCAAATGGTAGAGGTTGCCCTGGAAACTGCGGTATCATAACAGTGTGGCTTTTTGTTTCCGCAGTAAGAGTTGGCAAATATATATGAGCCTGTTCCAAAACTAATTGATTGTGCGCTAAACGCGCACGGTTTTGGAACAGGCTCTTGGAAAAACCGGTCAAAAACCCGGTTTTTCCAGTAAATCCAAGGAAACTGTTCCAAAAGCTGAAGTTTTGGAACAGCCTCATATGAATCAGTTTCAAAAACCGGTTAGCGTGGACCTCCGGGCCCGTGAAACTGGGCCAGATTCGATGGAAAAGCGGCTAAATGCCTGTTTTTTCCTTAACCCTAAGGTTACTGTTTCAAGGTATGAGGTTTTAAACCAGACTCAGGGACCATGTATTTTCTGTGCAGGTCTTATCTAACAGGAGGTAGATCATGAATTTTGATGTTCTTGCGGCAAAACGGTATTCGGTACGAAATTTCAAAAAGACTCCGGTGGAACCTGAAAAACTCGCGCTTATTCTGGAGGCTGGACGGAATGCCCCCACCGCAGCCAACAAGCAGCCCCAACGTATACTGGTAGTTACCCAGGATGAAGGGCTTGAAAAAATAGACCGCTGTATGTCCTGCCGCTTTAACGCACCTCTGGTCCTGATAATCTGTTACGACAAAAACGAATGCTGGGTCCGTAAATTCGACGGGGAAAAGAGCGGTTGGGTTGATGCCAGCATCGTCACTACCCAGATGATGCTCCAGGCCACAGATATAGACCTCGGCTCCACCTGGGTGATGTACTTCGACCCCGCCGCCATGCGGAAAGAGTTCGCTCTGCCGGAAAACCTCGTGCCCGTGGCAATGCTGGTAATGGGTTATCCCGCCCCGGACGCCGCTCCGGCGGATCGGCATACCATACGGCATCCCCTGGAAAAAATCGTGTATTTTGAGGAACTTCCCAGAGCCTGAAAGAGTCCATGAGGTCCGCCGATCTCCTCCGTCTTATCACTACGTCCCGGCATTGCGCGGCCCTAACCGGGGCGGGGGTAAGCGTCCTTTCGGGCATACCGGACTTTCGCGGAAAGAACGGTCTTTACACGAAGTTTCCCTTGGAGCGAATCTTCGACATAGACTGGTTCGAGAAGGACCCTTCCCTATTTTACCGGTATGTCGGCCCCCTGGTGTATACTGCCCATGAAAAAGAACCGTCGGTGGTGCATACTGTTTTAGCGGAACTGGAAAGGTGTGGGTTCCTTAAAGCGGTGATCACCCAGAATATAGATATGCTCCACCAAAAAGCGGGAAGCCGCCGGGTTATAGAGGTACACGGCTCCCCCCGCATCCACTACTGCCTCCGGTGTCCGGGTATAAGGATGGGGTATGAGGAAGCCTCAGCCCTGGTAAATGCTGGCGGTATGCCCATCTGCCCTCGCTGTGGCCGGGTCCTGAAACCGGCGGTAACTTTCTTTGGGGAGCCACTTCCCCTCGATGCCCGGCGGGAAGCGGAAACCGAAGCCCAGGATGCGGATCTGCTGCTTGTCTTGGGGACCAGCCTTACGGTGCGTCCCGCCGCAGACATCCCCCATACCACCCTCCGCTGGGGGGGAAACTGGCCGTTGTCAACGAGATGCCGACACTCCTGGACGGAAACGTGGTCTTCCGGGCCGGCGATTTGGGAGAAGTCTTTGGAGAATTGGAGGAACTTCTTACTTCTTCTCCCGGACTTTTCTGAGGAACTTCTCGTTTTCCACAATGAACCGGCCATGGGTGCCTTCGCCTATCTTTCCGGCCTCATCCCAGGCTTCCACCCGGAAAAGGAGGCGGCGACCGTCTATCTCCAGAAGTTCCCCGGAGGCCCGGACAGTCATACCCGGCGGGGTGGCGGCAATGTGCTTTACATTAAGTTCCGTACCCACGGTGGAAAAGCCAGCCGGGAGGGAGGGATCCACTGCGGCGACCGATGCGCCTTCCATGAGGGCGATCATGCAGGGGGTGGCGTAGACCGGGAGGCCGCCTGATCCCCATGAATCGGCGGTGTTGCGGGCGGTGACGGTTTCGTGTATTTCGCCCCTCATGCCGCTTTTGAGCAAGGTATCAAAATCCATAAAGCTATCCTACCCGTTTTGAGAAACCGGGAAAAGCCCTATTCCGTCCTCTATATTCTATCCCTAAGTAAACGCGGATGGACCGGAGGTCCGCAAACAGGTATCATTTTTTCCATGTTCCTCCGTGTATCTCCGTGGTGAAAATTTCTATGCGTTTATCCTGTCCCCGAAATGCCTCATTTCAAAATGTTACCGAAAACGATGGATGCCTCATTTAGAAAAAAGTAACTTTAGGCCGCCGGTTCCCTTCCGGAAGGAAGGGACCGGGCAGCAATGGCCTCCCGCAACGCGAGGATGGCTTTGTTGACATTGTGTTGCAACTGAACCGGATTGTAAAGGGCGCGAATTGCGCCACGTTAAATCTAACCATAGGGGAATGTTTGCGCCATGTAAAAATCTAACCAAAAGAGCGTAAATCTTTGGCTAACAAGGAATTAGGTAAGGAGCTAATTCAAGACAGGATAAGGAGTTACAGAAGGCTAAAAAGACTCTGAAAATAGACAAT
>JAITBO010000359.1 GCA_031283505.1 Treponema sp.
GGCTTCCTTAAAACCGCCGATGGTGTTGTTTTCGCAGCCCAGGGACAGGATCAGTACCGCTCCGGCATTGGGATGTTTGGCGAGATCCGCCAGGATGGTTTTGGCCGCCTCATGATCGCCGCCCATTTGGGAACAGCCGTACGGGTGGGTCCAGGCGTATACGCCGTCTATGGCCCCCCCGGCGAATTCCTCCTCGGCCCAGCGGGCCAGGGTTTCCGCAGTTTTGTTCACGCAGCCCACGGTGGGAATGATCCAGATTTCGTTGCGGATGCCGATGCGTCCGTCCCTGCGGCGGAACCCGTCGATTTCAGGTATGTCCCCCGCATAAGGGCAATCCCGCTTAACTGCCGGATGGTAGTGATACTCCGGGGTTTCGGAGAGCAAAGTCCGCACATTATGGGTATGCACATGGGCGCCCCGGAGAATCCGGGCGGACGCGGCGCCTATGGAAAAACCGTATTTAACGATCCGCTCCCCCGCCTCTATGTCCGCAAGGGCGATTTTATGGCCGCCGGGAATATCGTCTTCCGCAACGAGGGACGGCCCCCCTGCGGGAGAAGGCAGGACTTCGCCCTTTTGCAGGGGAGAAAGGACAACCGCCACATTGTCGTTCCCGTTGATTCTGATTACTTTTTCTGTTTTCCCCATACCCTAAACAAGTCCCTCAATAGCGCTTTTAATGCCGGAACTCCAGATAGCCGCGAGACCGGCGCTTACCGCGTCTTCGAGTCCTGGATAGGCGCGGAGGTCCTCCCCCCACCAGTCAAGGGAACCCAGCACGGCGCGGGTAATCTTCCGCGCCCTTTCCCCGTCCCCTTCGGTCCCGCTATAGAGGGCGGCGAAACGTTTCAGCACCTCTTCGTCATCTTGAATCGTATAGGCCGCGCCGTTTCTGTTGCCGGTCATTTCGCGTCCGGCGGGATTCGCGCCCTGATAAAAGGCGATAAGCGCGGCCAGAGAAAAAGAAAGGGCCGCCGGCGGTTTTCCTATTTTGGCGATATACCCGGTCAGGGAGGGAAGCACCCGGGTCTTGAATTTCGACACCGAATTCAGGGCTATAGAAAGAAGCAGGTGTTTGATGTAAGGATTGGCAAACCGCTCAAGCACGTCATTCGCGTACTGGATGAGTTCGGCGGCGTCACCCTCCATGGAAGGAATAATTTCCTCAAAAATCGCCTGCCTCATCATTTTGACAATAAGCGGGTCCTTGATACACTGCTCCACCGTATCAAGACCGTACAGATACGCCGCGAGGACACCGGAAGTGTGGGCGCCATTCAGAATCCGCACCTTCCGGGTTCGGTAGAAACTCATGTCCTTTGTCCATACCACGTTGAGTCCCGCCTGTACCAGGGGGAGTTCCCCGCCGTGATCCTTTTCGCTTTCAATAACCCAGAGATGAAAAATCTCCGCCGCCACCAGGAGATTGTCCTCGTAACCCAGCTTTTCACAGATGGAAGGGGCTTCTTCTTTTGGATACCCCGGCACGATCCGGTCAACCAGGCTGTTGCAAAAATCGCAGGAACCAAGCCAGGCAAGAAAATCATCCCCCAGGTTCCATTCCCGGGCATAACGTTCAACGATTTCTTTGAGCTTGCCGCCGTTTTTGTCGATTAACTCGCAGGGGATAAAAACCAGACCCTTGGAAGGATCCCCCCGGAAATGCTCAAAACGCCGGAGCAGAAAGGCTGCCGCCTTGCCGGGGAAGGAACGCTGGGGCCGGTCAGAAAGCCGGTCCCCTGCGTTGTAGGCGATACCCGCCTCGGTAGTATTGGAGACGACAAAGCGCAGATCGAGATTTTCCGCACAGCGCAGATACTCGTCAAATTGGGAATACGGGTTCAGGCAGCGGCTGACCGATGTGACAGGCCGGAAATCCTCCACGGTCCTGCCGTTCTGTACCCCCCGCAATACCGTCGTATAAAGCCCATGCTGGGCGTTTATAACATCTCCCATGCCCTGTTCCAGGGGCTGAACAAGTACCACGTTTCCGTTGAAGTCTGTTTTCCCATTAACTATGTCGATTTGCCAGTCCACAAAGGCCCGCAAAAAATTGCCTTCCCCGAACTGCAAAATCTTCTCCGGCCTTGGGACGGGCTTTAGTTCTTCGGTTATTTTTTTCATGCCTTTCCTCCAAAAAAATACTGGACTTGTGCCGGACACGAGTGGGGGCAGCGGAAAACCCGCGAAGCGGGGTTGGAGCGAGGGGGAGCAGCGTCAAGAAAAGACTGCACAAAGCGCCATACCCCTGGCTTTCGGAACCTGCGCGCTCCCCCCCTTCTGTCTTGTTGATAGTACGATTTATATTATCATGGGTTTATTGCAAAAAACATTGCCGGAATCATCGAATTTATTGCAAATATCACAACCCCATAGTATGATGACACCCTATGGACAATAAAAACAACGTCATTCATGGTGATAATCTGGATGTCTGGGACAACAAAAGCGATATAGGCCCCGGCGTCGATTTCCGTTCCCATGTCCATGGGGAATACGAAATCATCTATGTTTTCAGCGGGGATGTCGAATTCTATCTGGAAGAATACAAGTATCCTTTCCTGCCGGAAAGCCTGTTCCTTACGCCGCCGAACACTTTTCATGGCTGGAAACCTCTTTCTCCCCGCCTGTACCACCGGGTGTCCGTCCTCTTTATGCCGGAACTATTTGACCAGGCCGAATGCTCTCTCTTTCTGAAGCTGTTTAATACGGGGCCCCAATTTTTTCCCAACACTTCTTCCCGAAACATCAATTTTTACATTACGGCCCTGCTGGAATGCAAAAACATGGAACCGCCGCTGCAAAAAATCGCCCTCAAAAGCCGGCTGGTCTCCCTCTTCTCGGAGATAACCCTGTTGCATTCACAGTATACACGAGAACCGGCCTCCAATGACAGCCGCATCCTGGGAGTGCTTAAATACCTGGGAGAACACCTGCGGGACGAGCTTACCCTGGAGGATGTAGCGGAGCGGTTCAACATCAGCAAGAATTATCTTAACCTCCTTTTCCGCCAAACCACGGGTACCACAGTTAATCATTATATTAGGGCAAAGCGTTTGGGATTGGCCCGGCAGGAAATTTTAAAGGGAAGCGACACGCAGACGGCCGCCTATAATGCGGGGTTCAATGATTATTCAAATTTCTACCGGGCCTATAAAGCCTTTTACGGGTCCATGCCTTCGGCGCCGGGCAAAAAAAATATGCGTACAGTTGAGCCTGTTCCAATACCAATTGACTGTGCGCTAAACGCGCACGGTTTTGGAACAGGCTTGAGCCGTAGGCTCTTGGAAAACCCGGTCAAATCGGACTAGTAGGTTGGCAAGACTAAAGAATAGGATATAAACTATGAAGTTTTATCCGGGCATCCTCTGCCGTAAACTGCCACTTCACTATCTTCTGCTTCTCATTGCGGCCTATCTGCCATG
>JAITBO010000015.1 GCA_031283505.1 Treponema sp.
CCGAATCATAGGCGCTGTCCATAAGGCTGTAACAAAAAAATACTTTCCTTTCCGTTATTTGTTCCATCGGTATGGCCAGCTGACTGTCATGCACATTGGCTCCCGTTACGATGGCCGTCAGGGGAAACCCTGTATCACTGACATCAAGATGCAGTTTGTACCCTTTCCAGAATGACACATTCCCCTCACTGTTTTTCTTGCAGCCCCACGCGCATTCCCTGTCAATGCTTTCCAGCGATGTTTTCGCATCCTGCGTCCTCTGCTTCTCTATTGCCCTTGGCTCTTTGGGGACTTTCGGGCTGTTTTTTGCCGGTCTTCCCCGCTTTTTGACCGGTTTTACCCCCTTTTCTTCCGCTTTCTTAACGACCCGCTCCCGCGCCTCTATCGCCGTTGAGTCACGGTTTACATGATATACCACCAGGTCTTTATGGGCCATGGACACTATCCCGTCCAGTGTTTGTTCAAGTACGCCGTGTTCTGACAGGAACGCAAGCGCCCGTGAAAAAGTCGCCTTGCCGGGCACGTCCGTGAATCCGCATAACAGCCGCAGATTCGGCTCTCCCTTAAGCCGCTGGATCAGCTGGCTGGTCTTTTCTATTCCGAAACAGCTTTTGGCAAAAAAACTTCGTACAAACGGGGTATACTGATAGGGTCTCCGTCCCCTTCCCGCATAGGGCCGTATGAGGGTTGGCATCTGGCCTTCGATGACCCGCAGCATATGCAAAAAAGTCTTGTATTCGTCAGAAAGGTATTCTTCAAAACACTTGCCCGGATCATATGAAACGGGAAGGAGCGCTTGCGCTCCGGCAATGATTTGGCTTATAGTTTTCATGGCGGGAGTCTCCTGATTGATAGTTTTGCAACTACAATCTTATCAGGTTTCCCTCGCCTTTTCTATCCTTCCAGGGGTTTTGGAACAGGCTCAACTGTTTAATGAAAAGTTTTTTCATCCCTACTGATAGATTTAATAAATATGGACGGCGCTATCGAACGGACTTTTTTGTATAGGCGGGAAAAATACGAGACATCAGAATAACCGACTTTTAATGCCGCTTCTTCAATTGAGACGAGCGGATCTTCAGTTACGATAGTTTCAAACCGTTCTATTTTTTTGAGTATGCAAAGACGTTTGAAATTCACATACAGCTTTTTATTAAGAGCATTTAATATAGTTGATTGGTTATAACCTAAATAGTCTGCTACTTCCTGGAACGAAATAGGGGCTGAAATATGATTTTCAATCCAGCGTAAAACTTCTGCGGAGATATCCAATGGACGTTGACTGGTTCTGATATATCCCTTGGAAACAATATAATCACAAAGCATGGAAAAAAGATTAATCATGTTCTCCAGTGCGGTCTTGTCAAAAAAAGGTTGTTCAGTAAAGGCACTTTCCAAAATGGCAGGATCGAATCCGTTATTTTTCCAGTCCTGGAGTATTGCGGGTGGAATGGTATTTTGGGTTCTGAATTGGCCTATCATGGCATATCCGGCGACTTTCTCATAGAGTTTAATGGGGAATGCCGCATCTGTAAGACCTGCATGGCAAGGATAAAAAAGTGGGGGGGGGGGGGATATTTGCAGAACGAAGGCACATCTCATGGTCCATCCTGATACAACGATGATCATAATGGAGTTTTTCCCTGACAAGTTTGCAATAATCACAGAGCGGATAGAATCCCAGGGTCAAATTTTTCTGTACATCCGCGGAAAAAATAGAGATACATACTTTAAAGCAATGGGAAAAACTGGTTATCAGCTTCTTACCCTTTTCTTCCAGAAAGACATCTATCACCTTCATGCCAGGAACGATACCATCTTTCAAGCACAAGAACAAGAGAAGTAAGGATACAAAACAAGAAAATTATGGAAATGTCCTAGTATTTTTATGTAAAAAGTCATGGACTTATTATGGAGCAAAATTTATTTTTAAACGAAGGTTTGCAAAATATGCCTAAAAGGGAGTGTAACATGAAGTATTCACCGATGGTAAAAAAAATGCCCCACATTTTGCATGGGGGCGATTACAATCCCGACCAATGGCTCAAGTGGAAAGATACAATCTGGAAAGAGGATATGCGGCTCGCCAAACTGGCGGGGATCAATACTCTGACGATGGGGATGTTTTCCTGGAGCGCTCTTGAGCCGGAGGAAGGGCGCTACACCTTTGAATGGCTTGATGAACTGATGGATATGCTGGCCGAAAACGGTATTGTTGCGGTCCTGGGTACTCCCTCCGGGGCACGGCCTGCCTGGATGAGCAAGAAATATCCCGAGGTGCTACGGGTAAACGAGTCCCGTTTACGGAATGTCCATGGGGAACGGCATAACCATTGCCTTTCCTCCCCGATCTATCGGGAAAAAACAAGGGCTATTAACGAGCGTTTGGCGCGGCGTTACAAGGATCATCCCGCCCTGGCGGTTTGGCATGTCTCCAACGAATATTCGGGGGAATGTCATTGTCCCCTCTGCCAGGCCGAATTTCGCAAATACCTGAAAAACAAGTACAAGACTCTGGATGCCCTGAACGAAGCTTGGTGGGCCAACTTTTGGAGCGCCACGATCACCGATTGGGATCAGATTGAAAGTCCTGGCAGCCCCGGCAACGGAGGCCACAACGGGCTCAGGCTCGACTGGCGCCGTTTTACCACCGAGCAGTTTGTAGATTTTTTTCTGAATGAAACGACACCCCTTAAAGAGATTACCCCGGATATTCCCTGCACTACAAACCTTATGGCGGCTTATACGGGGATAGACTACGCCCGCTTTGCCGAGGTTTTTGATGTGGCCGCCTGGGATTCCTACCCCCAGTGGACCAGCGCGGAGGGTAATATTGAGATAGGACTGAGAACCTCGTATTACCATGATCTGATGCGGGGGCTTAAACGGAAACCCTTCATGCTGATAGAATCCTGCCCCTCCGCCACGAACTGGCGGCCTGTAGCAAAGCTGCACCGGCCGGGGATCCACAAGCTCCAGTCCCTCCATGCCCTGGCCCACGGCGCGGACACGGTTCAGTACTTCCAGTTCCGCAAGAGCCGTGGAGGGCCGGAACAATACCATGGCGCGGTGGTCGATCACCAGGGCAGTGAGAATACCAGAGTTTTCCGCGAAGTCGCCGAACTGGGAGAATGTTTGAAGGATCTTGATGACCTTGTGGGGATGGACACGCCTGTGGAAACGGCGTTAATCCACGATTACCAGGTGCGCTGGGCTTTAGAAGATGTGAGGGGCCTTTTGCAGGAAAAAACCGGTTATGGAGAAACCCTGATTGAGCATTACTGCGCGTTTTGGAAACGGGGCATTCCTCTGGATATTATTGATTCCCGGCAGAGCCTGGATAAATACCGTCTGGTGATTGCTCCCATGCTGTACTTGCTACGGGAAGGAGTAGCTGAACGAATTGATGAGTTTGTCCAGAACGGGGGAATCTTCGTTGCTACCTACGTTACCGGTTATGTAAATGAGAGTACCCTGAATTTCCTGGATGGTTTTCCCGGCCCTCTTAAAAAAACATTAGGCATCTGGTGCGAGGAAATTGATGCTCTGTACCCCGGAGAAACAAACTCTATCGAATGGAATGGCAAGACCTACCAGACCTTTGATCTCTGTGAACTTGTTCATGGAGAAGGAGCGGAGGTTCTTGGGGTGTACGGAGGCGATTTTTATGCCGGAAGTCCCGCGCTGACGGTACAGCGTCGGGGGAAGGGACGTTCCTATTTCATCGCGGCCCGGACCGGGGAGGATTTTCTTGATGATTTTTACCGCCAGTTGACGGCGGAGGCGGGTATTCGGCCCTTGTTTGAAGAATTGCCAGAAGGGGTTACTGCCAATGTCCGCAGTGACGGCAAAAAGAATTTTGTCTTTCTTACGAATTTTACCAACGAGAAAAGACAAGTTCCGGCGGAATCCGGCAAAACCGGAATCAGCCTTGATCCCTTTGAGGTAAAAATCCTGCGTTCAGAAACAAATTTATAAAGTGGAAGAACGGAAAAGCAAGGTTTACAAACAACAATCCGGCGTTGCCGGATAAAACAAGAAAGTCGGCTAACGGCTTATCTTTTGGTTGACTAATTACAGGAGAAAACAATGAAACGATTTGGTTTGATGTGTCTAATCGCACTGTTTACGATGGCCCTGGTTTTGGGAGGGTGTTCCAAGAAAGAGGAAGCCGCCGCCCCGGCGGACCCCAACGCGCCGGTCCAGCTTTTGGTATGGTGCTGGGACCCCAATTTTAATGTCTTTGCCATGCGGGAGGCGGAGAAGATTTACCGGCGGGATCATCCCAATGTAAGCCTGGATATTCAGGACATTCCGGAAATTGAACAAAAGCTCTTGACCGCCCTTTCGGCCAACGATACCAGCATCCTGCCGGACATTATCCTGATGCAGGATAACAGTATCCAGAAATTCGTGACAAATTTCCCCAAAGCTTTTCTTCCGGTAAACGGCAAGGTGGACATCAGCCGGTTTGCCCAGTTCAAGCTGGACGTGGGGAACGTCAACGGCCAGAACTACGGCGTACCCTTTGACAATGGGGCCACCGCCTTCTTCCTGCGCCGGGACTATGTCGAGCAGGCGGGTCTCCAGGTCTCGGACTTTAACAACATAACCTGGAAAAGGTTTGTCGAATTGGGCAAGATCGTCAAAGAAAAAACAGGACTTCCCCTTGTGACCGGGAGCGGCCCAGATGTTCAGGTGCAGCTTCAAAGTACCGGTATCTGGACTTTCGATGCGGAGGGGGAGCCCTACATCAAAAACAACCCGGTGGTCCGGGAAGTAATAAATACTTACCGGGACCTTATGACCAGCGGCGTCCTCCTGGAAGTGCCGGACTGGAACGCCTACATAGCCAGCATAAACAGGGGCACTACGGCGGGAGTCATCCAGGGATGCTGGATCATCGGTACCATCACCTCCGCCACGGATCAGGCGGGGAAATGGGCCATGGTAACGACCCCCCGCTTCGACACCGCCATTATCCCTACCGCCACAAACTATTCCAGCCAGGGCGGTTGCGGCTGGATGGTGATGGGCCACACGAAGAAAGCCGATGCGGCCTTTGATTTCCTGGATAAGACCTTTGCCGGAAGCGTGGAACTCTATCAAACCATCCTGCCGCCATCGGGTGCGATTTCTACCTGGCTGCCCGCAGCGGAGGCGCCGGTCTATGCCGAACCCCAGCCCTTCTTTGGCGGTCAGAAAATATATGAGGAGTTGATGGACTACGCCAGCAAGGTACCCCAAGTTAAGTTCGGCCTCTACAACTACGAGGCCCGGGACGCCATTCAGCGGGCCGTACTTGCCGTGTACCAGGGCGGGAACATCGACGCCGCCCTTGACACGGCCCAGCAGGAAGTTGAATTCCTGATGAACCAGTAGAAGCCGCCGATACCGGGGGAGAAGCGGAGAAGTTTCTCCCCTTTGCATTTTAAGGAGGCATATCCGATGCGGACGCTCCGTTTGGAAAAAAAGTACGCCCTGTGGGGCTGGTTGTTTGTACTTCCCGCTTCGCTGTTAATCGTGTGTTTTTCGTTTATCCCCATGTTTCAGGCGTTGCTGCTGTCCTTTCAATCGGGGATAGCCGCCAATCTCCGCTTTGCGGGGGTAAAGAACTACTTCCGCCTGTTCCAGGATAAGATATTTATGACTTCTGTGATCAATGTTTTTATCTATCTGATTTTCCAAGTGCCTATTATGCTTGTGCTGGCCCTTATCTTGGCCTCTATCCTCAACAACAAGCGACTGGCGGGAAAGGGGGTGTTCAGGACCCTGGTATTCCTTCCCTGCGCCACCGCCCTAGTGTCGGCGGCGGTTATTTTCAAAACCCTCTTTGCTGTTGACGGCATGGTGAATTTTCTGCTTACCACCCTTAAAATCGCGCCCGCCCCTATAAACTTTTTAACCGATCCCGTCCTTGCCAAGTTTATGATTATCCTGGTGATAACCTGGCGCTGGACCGGCTACAACACGATCTTCTACCTTGCGGGATTTCAGAACATCGACCCGGAGATCTACGAGGCGGCCCGTATTGACGGGGCAAATGTGGTACATCAGTTTTTCAGGATAACCCTGCCCCTTTTGCGTCCGGTGATACTTTTGACCACGATCATGTCTACCAACGGGACCCTCCAAATTTTCGATGAGCCTAAGACCATGACCAACGGGGGGCCGGGGGTCAGCACCCAGAGTATTTCCCTGTACATATATAAGCTTTCTTTTGAGTACAATCCCCAGTTTGGCTACGCCGCGGCGGTGTCGTATACGATTTTATTTATGGTTGCGCTGCTGGCCATGATTCAGCTTAAGGTGGGGGACCGGGCATGAAAAAGATAAAGCTTTCCAGGATGGTGGTCTACGTGTTTCTGACGATAGTGGCTTTTGTTTCGGTCTTCCCTTTTTACTGGATGGTTTCTGGGGCAACAAATAAAAGTGTTGAGATAATCCGTGGCAGGATGATCCCCGGTTTCAACCTGATTGAAAACGGGAAAACCCTATTCAAGACTATCCCCATCCTATTGGGATTTTTTAACTCCCTGAAGAACGCCGCCATCGGAACTCTGGGGAGCCTTTTTATCTGTTCCATGGCAGGCTACGGGTTTCAGATATACCGGAGCAAGGCCAAGGACCGGGTTATGAGCATTCTGCTTCTGTCCATGATGATCCCCTTCGCGGCGGTTATGGTACCCCTGTTCCGGCTTATCAGCGCCCTGAAACTTCTTAATACCACCGCAGGGATCATACTGCCGGGGCTTTCCACGGCCTTTCTGATTTTCTTTTTCCGGCAATGTTCCCAATCTTTTCCTATGGAAATAGTCCAGGCGGCCCGGGTTGACGGGGTGGGAGAATTCGGCATCTACGTCAGGGTTTACTTTCCTATCATGGCCCCCACCTTTGCCGCGGCGGGGATCGTTTCGTTCATGGGGGTCTGGAACAACTACCTTTGGCCCCTTATTGTTTTACAGTGGGAAAGTTCCCGAACCCTGCCCATTTTGATTGCCCAGCTTACCCAGGGTCACGTTACTGATTATGGTCTCTTGACCCTGGCGATTACCATTACCACCATTCCCACCATGCTCATCTTTATTACACAGCAGCGCCGTTTTGTGGAGGGGATACTGGGGTCGGTCAAGTGAACATGGATCTTGCAGCCCCGGCTTGAACACGAGGCCATTTTTGGCCAATTTGAGGTATAATTTTATGCGCCATAAACAGAGGAAAGAGAAGGGATTAGTATACCACTATGACGACAGCGAAATTATGGGCGAACAGCTTAACTATATGGAAAAATTATACGACTACAATAACACCAGGCCATTAGAGCAAGACAGAGCAAGACAGGAGGCAGCGACTATTAAAAGAAATGTTTGCGGAGATTGGCGATAATTGTCATATAGAACCACCATTATATGCTAACTGGGGTTATCATTATATACATTTTGGAAGCGGTATCTACTGCAATTTTAATCTAACATTTGTGGATGATGCAGAAATTTACATAGGCGATAATTGTATGATTGCGCCAAATGTAGTTATCACTACATCGAGTCATCCTATACTGCCCATATTGAGAGAACACAATTATGAGTATAATGTTCCTATACATATAGGTAAAAATGTTTTGATCGGCTCCGGTGTCCAGATACTGCCAGGTGTAACGATAGGTGATAATTCGGTAATAGGAGCAGGAAATGCTATCCCTTCAAACGTGGTTGCGTTAGGTACTCCCTGCCGGATTATTCATGAGATCGGAGATAAAGACAAAAAATATTTTTATAAAGATAAAGAACTGGATATATGGGACTAAGGACCCAAGCCGTGAAATATGACTACAAAATCAGTCAACCACCATTCGTAGCCACACGGAATATTCTGGGTGTCCACACCGTACAGACGGGGACGGTTAATCATTAGCCGAGGTACTAGGCGCTGCTTCGAGACACCCGACACATTATTGTGATTGAGCACTTAAGTGTCTGGAGACAACGACCAGCCATCCTGATTAACATACCAGAAAACCTGATATAAGGGTGAAAAAACTTTTGCCTTTACCCCGTATTTTACAGGAATTACGGAGATAAAATAAAACCCGCTGCTTTACCCTGTCCGCATGGAACACTGGAATTTACATTCACTTGTCCCCCTAGCCGAATTCAAGGCGGTACTTGGCTTTGTCGACCGGGAAGATGCTTTAAGCCGCTATTGCCTTATCACCGCCACCTATACCATCGAACAATACTGTAAGCGGCGGCTGTATCTGAAACGGCATTTTGAGCGGCTTGAGTTTATCGGCGATTTGTTCCTATCTCTGGGAGAATACCCGGTACGGGAAATGTTAGCGGGCTATGGGTTAGACGATTTTGATTGTCCGGGGGAACTGCTTGAGCCGGATTTGTATCGGGTTATCCCCGATTTTGAGGAAGCCGAAGGGCTGCCGGAAGATACGGTTTATTCACTGGCGCTGGGAACGCAGGGGTGACTGACACCAAATCTGCGTAGTGTCGTGAATGACACCCGGTCTACATATAGCGCCTGAAAGAATGAAAAATGAATAATTATTAATGTCCGAAAAGCCGGTGTCTTCCGTATTCCCACAAAATGCATTAAAATAATAGAAAACCGTTATATATTTCCCTTTTCTCCCGGCTTACCCTGTACCTATGAAAATGAATAATGGGAATGGGCGCGGAGAAAAAACTACGTTACATACTCTTATCTCTCTGGCCGACTTTAAGGCGATCCTCGATCTTGATGACCGTGAGGATAAAATCAGTACATTTTGCCTCGTAACGGCAACTTTCACCATTGAGGAATACTGCAAACGGCGTTTCTTTATGAAGAAACATTTTGAGCGCATTGAGCATCACGGCGATCTGCTCCTGCCCCTGCGGGAATACCCGGTACGGGAAGTGTTAGTCTTCTACGCCTATTACAACGCCGGTGAACCGGAACTGATAGAACCGGAATTCTACGGCCTTTCCCCGGAAATTGAAGAACGGCTGGACATACCCCATGCCCTGCGTCTTTCCCCTGCCCTGGGGCGGCTTCCGGGGCTGACGGCGTTCAAGGCGGTGTACCGGGCGGGGTATACGCCTGCGGCGAATGGAGAATGGAAAATGGAAAAAGGGCTTGCGGAGTTCCGGCGGATCTGGCCTCGGCTTGCCTCGAACTGGCGGCGTGGAACATGAGCCGCTACCGGGGGCGGCGGATTGGGATGACAGGGAATGTCCGGGGGAAGGGGCAGGACGGGGAGCATTTGGAAGTCTCCATACCGGAGAATGTGCGGCTTCTATTGGAGCCGTACCGGCGAAGGGTGCTTTGAAAATGCCCTCCTTGGCATTTTCAAAGCATGGAGTTTTTGCAAGGCAAAAACTCCACCAAAACATCAAAACACCGCCTTCCATGGCGGGGAAAAAGGATGACGGATATGACGGATAAATCCTTATTTATAGAAGAAAAATTGCTGAATTCGGTCAAAACATTGCTTTCCGGGCGTGTGAATGAGTTGTTGGGGGAGGTGGAATACTCTATACCTCCGGTTGAGTTTGGCACATACCGGGGCGGTTCCGCTGTGGTTCCGGTTATCGGCCTCTCCACCCGTGAACGGTCGGAAAAGGAGCGGATTATCCGGCTGGACGCTTATACCCTGACCATTACTTTTGCCGTGCCGGAATACCCGGAGGGAGAACGGAACTGTTACGCCTACGCCGCATCGGTGGCCACGGCGTTAGGGGAAAATCCCACCCTGGGCGGGGCTGCCAGCCGGGCGGTTATGACGGGAAAGAAGTATATCCCGCCGAAACACCCCGGAACCGGGGAGGGGTGGGAAATCATCTTAACCCTGCGGATTACGGTGGAGGAAATGACAAATGCTGGTTAATGGCTGTGATTGTTTGATTGTGATTAAAACTCAATACCGGGAAACAGGGATACCCTACGCCGAAGAAACCATCCGGGAGGCGGTTAGCCTTTTGAGGGAGGAAGCGGCCATTGAGGGGGACGGTTCCTGCCGGGGTATCCGCAAGAGTGGCGGCGTTACCGGGTACGTGGTTACGCCTTTGACCATCGGGACGGCTCCGCTTCTCCTCTCCCTTGCTATGGGGGGCGCGGGTCTGCCGCTGTATGTGTCCGAAACCCGGAACCTTTACCGTTACAAATTGAACCTTCTGCCTGTGGAGGACGGCTCCCGCTTTGATTTGGTGCAGGAGCGGGGCGGTTCCCGGAAACTCTATGAGGGTTGCGCTGTTAGCGGCTTTGAACTGCGCTTTAACCGGGGGGAGGCGGTTCATTTGAAACTGGACATTTGCGGGAAACGGACCCCGGCGGTTTATCCCTATACAGACCCCTTGAAAACAGAAGCGGGGGAACGGTTTAGCGGGGATTATGTTACCTACCGGATTAACGGTACGGAATACCGGAACATTTACGGCCTTACCCTCTCAACGAAAAGGGAGGGCGGGACAAGAACGGAACTGTGGATAAAAAGGGCTTTGGAGCAAGGCCCCGATGTACCGGGAATTATTGAGGAACTGACCATAACGGCGCAACTGCTTCGGGACACATACGAATACCGTTATTTCGGGATGTTCCGTATAACGCTGAAAGGGCTTGTTCTGGTATCCGATGAGACGGCTATTGACTGCGCCGATGGGGTTATCGGGCCGCTGCGGTATTACGTTGCGGGGACGGTGGGGGCAGAGGTATTTACCGCTGACGGGGGTGGTTTGGAATGAAGTTTTATGAAATAGACAACGCCCTTATTGAAGCGATGGAAGCGGGGGATAAGCCCCTGCGGGTGCGGATACAAATTGAACTGCCCTGGGGGTTTGAAAGCGTCTTTGAACAGGATATTTTGGAGGCTGATTTTTACGGTTTGAAAGAGGCGGCGGGGGGAACATCGGCACGGGGGGAAGTGCTGCTCGATAACCCCAACGGGATTTATTCATATACCAGTGCGGGGTCGGGTACGAAGGTAAAAATATCCTTTTCCCTGGGTGAAGGTTTGCCGTGGTTTGAACGGTTTATATTTTACATAGATGACAACGGCATACAGTATATAAGAGGGCCGGGGCGCAAGCGGTTTGTCCGGCTGGGGCTGCGGGACTTGTCGGCGAAACTGCGGAAAACCGATGAGGAGCGGGACTGGACGGCTCCGGCTATTTTTACCTATAGCGTAATATGCGATAAAACACAGCCGGAGAAATCATTAGTACACGGCATAGCGCAACGGGCGGGGTTAGGCGTTACGGATATTGACTGCTCAACTATCCCGGTAACACTCCCCTATGTCCGGTTAAAGAAAAACATTTGGGCGGAACTTTCGGAACTGGCAACGGCGTACCGCTGTCATTTGGAGTGCGCCCCTGAAAGGCCCCTTGTTTTTGCCCATTCGCCGTATCAAACGGAACCGCTGCATGATGATGATTATTCCTACACCTTTACCGGGGAACATATTTTTTATCTGCGTAAAACGGCAAAGGCGGAACAATACCGGAATACGGTACGGCTTAAAATTAACCTCCCGGTTTCCCTGGAGAAACACGAAATCTGGCGGTATGACGAGGCCCCGGTACTCTATAACGATGATCTGCAAGCCCATTACCCTTTCAAGGATCCGCTTGTCCGGGAAATTGAGGCGGGGGAATATGAGGGGCGATACCGGATTATCGAAGCCGGAGGGAAGGAACGGGCGGTAGTGTACGCCGATAACATAGACACGCAAGAGGAAGCGGAAAGCCGCCTTGACTATGAGGGAGGGCCTTTTTCTTATTCCGCTTATGACGTAACCACCCACACAGACCAGGCAATACTTACCCTGCATAAAGAAACTAACGGGGATGTA
>JAITBO010000048.1 GCA_031283505.1 Treponema sp.
TACCATTCCCACCCGGACCATCCGGCGCGGCCTTCGGACTATGACCGGGAATACGCCCTGCCCTTCTACTCCTACATCATTGTGGCGGTGGAGCGGGGCAAGGCCGGGGACTTTACCAGCTGGGAACTGGCCGCGGACCGCTCCGCTTTTTCCCGGGAAATTATTGCCGGGGATATTACCGGCGCGTAACCGGAATCCGGTGTATAATAAGCGGGGATGTTACGGGACAACACGCAAAGCGTTTTGTCTTCGGAGTTTTACTCCGTAAAACTCCATGGAAACGGACCGGATGCAGGGGCGTTACATCGTCTGGCCCGGCCGTAGGGGTTGGACTTGCTTTTGCAAGTCCGCGGCTTCCCCCTACTGATGAATGTAACAGAATTTGTAATAATTAAGGAGGAACTATGGCGGTAACAGTACTTATCCCTACGGCGCTGCGGGCTTTTACGGACCGGAAATCCGAGGCGGAAGCCGAGGGCGCGACGGTGGGGGAGGCGATCCGCGCCTTTGCGGAAAGCTACCCGGATATTAAACAGCACCTTTATCAGACAGGAGAGACGGGAACGGCTGAGTTGCGCTCATTTATCAACATCTTTCTGGGGGAAACCAACATCAAGAATCTTGAGGGGCTTGATACGAAAGTCGCGGACGGCGACACGATCATGCTGGTACCGGCTATCGCGGGCGGAGGCGGGGAGTAAAAGTGCGGGACAGTATTATTGCCGGCCGGGAACTTCCGGAACTGACTAACGGGGAAATAGCCCGCTACAGCCGGCACCTGCTTCTGCCCGAACTTGGCATAGACGGGCAGCGGCGGCTCAAGGCAGCGCGGGTGCTTATCGTCGGGACCGGGGGTCTCGGCGCGCCTCTCGCGCTCTACCTCGCCGCCGCCGGTGTGGGGACCCTGGGAATTGCAGACTTCGATTTTGTGGAGGAGAGCAATTTGCAGCGCCAGGTGATCCACGGCACCAGGGACATAGGCCGGCCGAAGGTCGCGTCCGCCAAAGACCGGATCAAAAGCATCAACCCCCACATCAACGTTATTACCCACAACACGGCCCTTTCAAGCGTCAACGCCCTGGATATTCTTAAGGATTACGATGTGGTGGCGGACGGGACCGACAATTACCCGACCCGCTACCTGGTAAACGATGCCTGCGTACTTTTGGGAATCCCCAATGTCTATGGCTCTATCTTTCAGTTTGAAGGGCAGGCGTCGGTGTTTTACGCCAAAGAGGGGCCCTGTTACCGCTGCCTCTACCCGGAACCGCCGCCGCCCGGTCTTGTACCCTCCTGCGCCGAGGGGGGAGTGATGGGCGTATTGCCGGGTATCGTGGGTACTCTTCAGGCCAACGAGGTGATAAAACTTATCGTGGGCGGGGGAGGCGGCGGCTCCGCCCCGGACAGCTTGGTGGGGAGGCTCCTCCTCTTTGACGCGTGGAAACTGAAATTCCGGGAACTCAAACTGGAAAAGGATCCCCATTGCCCTATCTGCGGCAGGGAGCCTTCCATCCACGAACTTATCGACTACGAGCAGTTCTGCGGGTTGAAGAAGCCCGCGGATGAGGAACCGGTGGATGTTATTACCGCGCGGGAACTCAAGGAAAGGCTGGACAAGGAGGAACCTATCCAGATCATCGATATCCGGGAACCCCACGAGCGGGCCATTGCCCGGTTCCCAAAGTCCAGGGCCATCCCCCTGGGGCAGATGGTACGCAGGAAGGACGAGTTCGATCCCTCGATTGACGCGGTATTCATCTGCAAGATAGGGCAGCGGAGCGTCTTCGCCATCCGGGCGCTGAGGGAGGCGGGCTATACGGGCAGGCTTCTCAATCTAAAGGACGGCATTAACGCCTGGGCGCGGGAAGTGGATACGGCGCTGCCACAATATTAAGTTAAAAGGGTGAAGGTAGTAGGGAGAAGGGAGAAGTTTTGTTGTTTGCGGGCGGGACGGTGTTACCTGCTATTTGTTACTTGTTATCTGTTACTTGTTTTGGGAGAATGAGGTGAATTCATTCTTTAACATTAATTTTTTCAGGAGAGTATGATCATGGCAGAAAATTTGAACGCTTTAGGAAGGGCGGCAGCCTATCAATTGACAAATGTAACCAAAACGCCGCCGCAATTCGGTTCCCTGACACCGCGGTGGCTGACCCGGGTTTTGGAATTTAAGGGACTTGAGGCGGGTATTTACCGGGTAAACAGGGTCGCGGAGGGGGACACTCCTCTGGATGCCCTGTGCAGCCAGGACCCGAAAAAGGTTGAGATTCCCCAGGGCTATGTGGAATATGTTGCCAAGCCCCGGGAGTATGAACTCAACGCCATATCCACCATTATCAATGTGGATACGAAGGTCGCCGATGTGTACAGCGCCCCTTTCGATCAGGCGAAGGAACAGATTACCCTTGCCATCGAAAGCCTCAAGGAACGGCAGGAAAGCCAGATCATCAACAGCGACGATTACGGGCTGTTGAAGAACGCCGCCGAATCCCAGCGTATACAGACACGGGCGGGGCGGCCTATGCCGGACGATCTTGACGAGCTTATCACCAAAGTCTGGAAAGATCCCTCTTTCTTTCTTGCCCACCCCAGGGCCGTGGCCGCCTTTGAGCGCGAATGCACCCGCCGGGGCGTCCCGCCGGTTACGGTAAATATCGCCGGGGGAACCTTTATCGCCTGGCGCGGCATACCCATTATCCCCACGGACAAGCTGTTCGTGGACGGCCTGAAAAACCCCAGGGCAAAAACCGGAAAAACAAACATCCTCCTGGTCCGCACCGGCGAGGCGAAGCGCGGCGTTATCGGCCTCTTTCAGAGCGGCGTACCCGGCGAGCAGTCGCGGGG
>JAITBO010000075.1 GCA_031283505.1 Treponema sp.
TGGCCGCGGCTTCCCATCCTTCCGGCAACAGGGCCAGGAGGTTCTCAAATAGTTTGGTTTCCTCTCCCATACCTCAAGGATAGCATCGTTCCCTCTTTAAGTAAACGCATATGGGGAAGCCTCCCCCTCGCTCCAAAGCCCACGGCTTTTCCGCTACCCCCTCTGCGGTGGCGCCGCCCCCGCAACGCCCCCGGCATAGTGGTGTTTTACATGGAGAAGCACTATACGCGGAGCAGAAAAATTATGATGTGGTACGTAAGACCGTCGGATACTTCCGTTTCGACACCGCCGAAGAATGCGCCGCCTTGGCCGAAGTGTACCGCCGGCTGTGCCCCCTGTACAATTAGAGTCTGTCCACAAAGCAACCGACTTTGTGGACAGACTCTAATTACCGGATGCCTTCGTTCCGTCTGGCTGCCAAAGAGAAACAGGCGGACGGACGCTGCCGGAAGGTCTACGAAAAGGAGCCGCGGACGCCCTATGAACGGCTGATGGAATCGCCTGATGTTTCAGAAGAGTGCAAGGCCGAGCTTCTACGGCGGAAGGCGGGGAATAACCCAGTGGAACTGAACCGGAGGCTGAACGAGGCGGTTGGGCAGATCTTGAAACTAAACCGGGAAAAAGAGTATGGTGAAAAAGGCTCCTGTCAGGAGGATGGTCAGGACCCGGTGGTCTGATTTTGACTAGGTTTTTTTTTCTGGGCAACCGCCCCTTTTCGACTAGATTAATTATTAGGCAATGCGGCCCCTTGATTGGAATATATTTCAGCAATATAATGAAAAAAATTGCATTCTGTGAGTGTAATTCATATTATTTGTATAGAGGAAATTTTTATGAAAATCGTACAAACAGAGGCGGCGCCGGCCGCTATCGGACCGTATTCTCAAGGGTTTATTTCAGGAAATATGATCTTTACTTCCGGGCAGATACCTCTTTCCGCAGAAACCGGGGAAGTAGCCGGCACGACGATTGCGGAACAGACAGAGCGGGTTGTCAAAAACCTCAAGGCCGTACTTGAAGCTGCGGGGAGTTCTCTTGAGAAAGTAGTAAAAACCACCTGTTTCCTTGCCGACATGGGAGATTTCGCGGCGTTTAACGAAGTTTACGCAAAATATTTTACAGGGAAGCCCGCACGGTCAACCGTTGCGGTAAAGCAACTCCCCAGAAATGTCCTGGTAGAAATTGAAGCCATAGCTGAACTGGAGTAAAACTGTCGTTCAAGAATTGCCGGTTAAATGGCAATTCTTCTATTGGTAATACAAGGAGTGTGTAATGCTCGATTTTAGCGCGATTAAAAAAGCGGCGGAAGGGTACGAAAAAGATATGACCAGGTTTCTGAGGGACATTGTGCGTCTCCCCGGAGAAAGCTGCGGGGAAAAGGAAACTGCCGCCCGTATCGTTGAGGAGATGAAGAAAACAGGTTTTGACGAAGCGGGCATAGACAAGATGGGCAATGTCATCGGTTACATGGGGAAGGGGGAAACCCTCATCGCCTATGACGGGCACATAGATACTGTCGGCATTGGAAATCCGGTCAACTGGAAATTCGATCCTTACGAAGGGTACGAGAACGAAACCGAAATAGGCGGACGGGGAACCTCGGATCAGTTGGGCGGCCCAGTGGCGGCGGTCTACGGCGCGAAGATTATGAAGGATCTGGGCCTCCTCAACGGCAAGTACCGGGTCATGGTCACCGGAACGGTGCAAGAGGAAGATTGCGACGGCCTCTGCTGGGAATACATCATCAAGGAAGAGGGGATTAGGCCAGAATTTGTGGTGATCACCGAGCCCACCAACGGCAATATCTATCGGGGCCAGCGGGGACGCATGGAGATACGGGTGGAAGTGCAGGGGATCTCTTGCCACGGTTCCGCCCCCGAACGAGGAGACAACGCCATCTATAAAATGGGAGAGATTCTTGGGGAAGTGAAAGAACTCAACAACCACCTCAAAGACGATCCCTTCCTTGGCAAGGGAACCCTGGCGGTTTCCCAGATATACTTCAGTTCCCCTTCCCGCTGCGCGGTGGCGGATATGTGCGCCATATCCATAGACCGGCGTCTTACCTGGGGAGAAACGTATCAAAGCGCCCTGGAAGAAATCCGCGCCTTGGCATCGGTAAAAAAATATGGCGCCCAAGTATCCATGTACAAATACGACCGGCCCAGTTATACCGGCGTGGTCTACCCCATAGACTGCTACTTTCCAACCTGGGTCATCCCCGAAGACGCCCCGGCCGCCAAGGCCATGGTGAAGGCCTACGAAGGTATGTACGGCAAACCCAAGGTTGACAAGTGGACTTTCTCCACCAACGGCGTCGCCGTCATGGGCCGGAACAACATTCCCTGTATAGGCTTCGGTCCGGGCAGGGAAGAAGAAGCCCACGCGCCGAATGAGAAAACATGGAAGGCGGACCTGGTGCGCTGCGCCGCAGTCTACGCCGCCCTGCCTTCAATTTACACGGAAGGCAGATAAATTTACCAAGGAGATAAGGAATGGCGTATATCAATCAGTACACGTCAAGACTGGACGCACTGAATTTTAAGGATATGTACGGCAGGGATTTTTTTCTGACCTGGGAGAAATCCATAGATGAGATTCTTGCCACTTTTACTGTCGCCGATGCCCTCAGGTGGCTGCGGGAGAATAATGTTTCCGCCCGTATCTTTGATTCCGGACTCGGAGTCTCCCTTTTTCGGGACAACTCGACCCGGACCCGGTTCAGCTTCGGTTCGGCCTGCAACCTTCTGGGCCTGGAAGTGCAGGACCTTGACGAGGGAAAGTCCCAGATAGCCCATGGCGAGACGGTGCGGGAAACCGCGAACATGATTTCCTTTATGGCCGATGTCATCGGCATCAGGGATGATATGTATATCGGCAAGGGCAACACCTATATGCGGGAAGTCTCCAGGGTGGTACGGGAAGGTTATGGAGACGGGAATTTGGAACAGTGTCCCACTCTGGTAAACCTCCAGTGCGACATCGATCATCCGACACAAACTATGGCGGATATGAATCACATCGTTCATTATTTTGGCGGCCTGGACAAACTTAAAGGCAAGAAAGTCGCAATGACCTGGGCCTATTCTCCCTCTTACGGAAAGCCCCTGTCGGTTCCCCAGGGGGTCATCGGTCTTATGACCCGGTTCGGCATGGAAGTGCATCTGGCCCACCCGGAAGGCTACGAGGTGATGCCGGAGGTGGAAAAAGTGGCGCGCCGGAACGCGGCTTTAAGCGGCGGTAAATTCACCAAGTCTAATTCCATGGAAGAAGCCTTCGAGGACGCAGACATTGTGTACCCCAAAAGCTGGGCGCCCTTTGCGGCAATGGAGAAGCGGACCGGCCTCTATGGGGACGGCGACTTTGACGGCATCAAAGTCCTGGAGAAGGAACTCCTTGCCCAGAACGCCAGGTTCAAAAACTGGGAATGTACAGAAAAACTGATGAAGTCAACAAAGGACGGCGGCGCTCTGTACCTTCACTGTCTCCCCGCCGACATTTCCGGGGTGAGCTGCAAGGAAGGCGAAGTGGAGGCGGCGGTGTTTGATCGTTACCGTGTTCCTCTCTATAAGCAGGCCAGCCACAAACCCTACGTCATCGCGGCCATGATTTTCCTCTCCAAGATTAAGTGTCCCCAGGAAACCCTGGCGAATCTGGCTGCCCGGAATATCTTGAGGCTGCTCCATTAGGCTGGCGGTATGAAAAAGCGGATTGTGATAGCCCTGGGCGGCAACGCCCTGGGGAACACGTTAAAAGAACAGATGGCCGCCGCCCAGGTGACGGCCAAGGCTATTGTGGATTTGGTTGAGGCGGGCCACGACATCGTGGTAGTACACGGCAACGGTCCCCAGGTAGGCATGATAGAGACCGCTTTTGAAACCGTCGCCAAAGCGGATCAGCATTTTCCCGTGCTGCCCATGTCGGTCTGCGTGGCCCTGAGCCAGGGTTACATAGGCTACGATTTGCAGAACACCATACGAAAAGAGCTTGACCTCCGGGGAATAGACAAGCAGGTAGCTACCGTCATCACCCAGGTTGAAGTTGATCCCCATGACAAAGCGTTTGAAAATCCCACCAAGCCTATAGGCGGATTCATGACCGAAGAAGAAGCCCGGATGATGAAGGCCAAAGGCGTGGTGATTATGGAAGACTCCGGTCGGGGCTGGCGGCAGGTTGTGGCTTCCCCCAGGCCGGTGAAGATACTGGAAACCGGGATCGTTACGGCGCTGCTGGCGGCGGGCCATATCCCCATTGCCTGCGGCGGCGGCGGCATTCCTGTCGCTATGAAAGATGGACAGTACCGGGGTATGGGGGCGGTGATAGACAAGGATTTTACCGCCGCCAAACTCGCCGAGAGTATAGGCGCGGATATGCTCATCATCCTGACTGCGGTAGAAAAAGTGGCGATCAATTTTTGCAGGCCGGATCAGAAATGGCTTGACGAGCTTACCGCTACGGAAGCGGAAAAATATATTGCGGAGAATCAGTTTGCAAAAGGTTCAATGCTTCCCAAGGTACAGGCCGCAGTCAGCTTTGTCCTGTCGGAACCCAGGGACGGCGTGGACCAGGGAACGGAACATCACAGCGCCTTGATCACCCTGCTTGCCAGAGCGCGGGACGGCATTGAAGGCAGGACCGGGACCAGAATAATCAGGGAAGCAGGCCGGTGAGCAAGACAGGAGAAGTCTATGAGTGAAATAATGCGGCCCATACCTTTCCCAAGTCTGATAGAATGGATTAGAGGGGAATACAAAAATCACGGTTCGGTTTTTGGCATCAGAAAAGAAAAGTTTTATCGTCCTGCCGGTGAGCACAGCGATATTGTCATTATGGGTTCCCGTATTGGTTCTCCTATAGGTCCTGCCGCAGGACCCCATTCCCAGCTTGCCCAAAACATCCTGGCTTCATATCTGGCCGGTTCCCGGTTTGTGGAACTCAAGACTGTGCAGATCATGGACGGAGAAGAACTGCGGAAAGCGATACCCCGTCCCTGCATCAACGCCCTTGACGAAGGCTACAATGTGGAGTGGTCCACAGAGCTGACAGTTGCCGAAGCCCAGGAAGAATACATCAAGGCGTGGTTTCTCTGTCATCTGGCGGCGAAAGAGTTTGGCATTGCGGAAACGGCGCCTTTCGCCGGGGACTGTATCTTCAACATGAGCGTTGGTTACAGTCTTGAGGGGATCAAGTCTCCCAAGATAGACGCTTATATAGATGGGATGAAGAACGCCCGATGCGTCCTCATGTGGAAAAGCTGTTACCGGTATTTAAAGGACCACATAGACGAATTTGAACGGTTTACCCTGGAGGATCTTGAAGCGATCTCCCCGGAGATTTCTTCCGGCGTAACCCTTTCGACTCTTCATGGCTGTCCCCGGGAGGAGATCGAGAAGATCGCCGCCTATCTCCTCACCGAAAAAAAGCTGCACACCTACATCAAATGTAATCCGACCCTGCTGGGTTATGACGCCGCCCATTCCCTTTTGGACAGAGCGGGTTACGGCTATGTTTCCTTTGACGAGCATCATTTTAAGAACGACCTCCAATTCGGCGATGCGGTGGAAATGCTGGACCGGCTCATGAAACTGGCAAAGGAGGAAGGGCTTTCTTTCGGCGTAAAACTGACCAACACTTTTCCTGTGGAGATTAAACAAAACGAGCTTCCCGGCGGAGAAATGTATATGTCGGGGCGGCCTCTTTTTCATCTGTCGATCAATGTGGCAAAGAAACTGTCCAACGCCTTTAGCGGGGAACTTCCCATTTCTTATTCAGGAGGCGCGGATTTTTTCAACCTCAGGGACATCCTGGAAACCGGTGTCAGGCCGGTGACGGCTGCCACGGCCATTCTCAAGCCCGGTGGGTATGAACGGTTTACCCAGCTTGCGGAACTGTCCGAAAAACTCCCGGCCCAAAATAGTAAAACTGCTGACAACAATGCGGCTCCGGCGGTCATCAATGTAAGTGCCTTGAACGCCTTGGCGGACGGATCGGCTGAACGCGCGCGGTACCGCAAGGAATACCGCCGCGCCGGTTCCCGTAAAGCCGGCGGTGGACTCCCCCTCTTTGACTGCGCCGGGGCCCCCTGTGTTGACGGCGGTTGTCCCATTCATCAGCGCATTCCCGAATACCTTGCGGCTGCGGCGGCGGGGAATTACCGTGACGCTTTCAGCATCATCGTGGAGGACAACACCGCCCCGTCCATCACCGGAACCATCTGTGATCATCAGTGTCAGAATAGATGTACCCGCGTTGATTACGAGGACCCTTTGGAGATCCGGCTGGCGAAGCTTGCCGCTGCGGATCATGCCCAGGAAGCATACACCCTTTCGATTGACACGCCGCCTGTCAGGACGGACAATACGGCGGCGGTCATAGGCGCGGGACCAGCAGGGATCGCAGCGGCGGTGTTTCTCCGCAGAAACGGTGTTTCGGTTACGGTATACGAAGCGCGGGAACGGCCTTACGGCATTGTTCAGTACGTGATTCCCGCCTTTAGAATTTCCGATGACGCCATCTACCGGGATTTTCAGCTTGCGGAAAAACTGGGGGTCGAATTCAGATTTACTGTCTCCAGGGATTATTCAATCGCCGGTTTACGAAAAAAACACGAGTACATTGTTATTGCCACCGGCGCGTGGAAAGAAGGGGCTTCTCCGGTAAAACAGGGACAGGAGTATGTCATTGACGCCTTACAATTTCTTGAGGATTCCAAACGCTCAGGCTGCGCTTTGGATCTGGGCAGGCGGGTGGCGGTTATAGGCGGCGGCGATGTCGCCATGGACTGCGCCAGGGCGGCGAAGCGGAACAGGGGTGTTGAGTCGGCAACAATCGTGTACCGGAGGACTAGGGAATTCATGCCCGCCCAATACGAAGAAGTGGAATCGGCCCTGAATGACGGCGTTGAGATGATAGAACTTCTGTCACCTGAATCTTTTGACGACGGCGTTCTTATCTGTGAAAAAATGCGTCTTGGCGGTTACGATGCTTCGGGCAGACGGGGCGTAACGGGATCAGGCGAAAAGCAACTCCTGTTCTTCGATACGGTTATAGGAGCGGTAGGCACCCGGGTGGACACGGCGCTCTTTGTCAAAAACGGCGTCGTCCTGAGCGACAAGGGATACCCTCATGTCAACGGGGCCCGCGAGTGTTCCCTGCCCGGCGTTTATATCGCGGGAGACTGCAAGGCCGGCGCCGCCACGGTGGTGAAGGCTATCGCCGACGGCAAGGCTGCCGCCGCAGACATACTCCGCAAACTCGGCCTTTCCGCCGATTTTAGCGCCGAACCCAAAGGACCTGTATGCGCCGCTTCCGTTGCTGTTTCAAACACTGCTTTTCAGGGGGCGGTTTTCCCTGACATCTACCTTAAAAAAGGTGTCATCGCCGAAGCGAAGAAGGACAGCGCCGATGGTTATCGCTGTCTTTCTTGCAGTACCCTCTGTGAGATATGCGTTGACGTCTGCCCAAACCGGGCCAACGTGATGGTAGAGGTTGATAGTAACGCTGCTCCTCTCATCAGGGGAACCCATCAGATCGTCCACATAGACAGGATGTGTAACGAATGCGGCAACTGTGCTGTTTTCTGTCCCCATGACGGCAGGCCTTACCGGGACAAATTCACGCTTTTCAGTTCCCTGGAGGATTTCAAGGACAGCGGGAATCCCGGCTTCTTTGTTGCCGGTAACGGCGCTTTCAGGATCAGGCTTAAAGATAAACCGGCGGAAGACCGCCGCCGGGAAGATATTCCCTCTGAATACGCGGTTATGATCGATGTAATCGAAAAGAAATATCCCTATCTGGCGGTATAGCATGAGGCGGTTGGAATTATAACGCAGCGGGGGATCATTCAACGTAAATTCGATAGTTTAGAAAAAGTGCTTTTAGGCGGGGGCGTTACGGGGGTGCAACCCCCGTTGGGGGGGTAACGGAAGCCCGACGGGCTGTAGTTAGGGGGTCTCCCCCTCAAGGCATCATTGAACACAAGGTTATTCAGGAGGGAGCAGTAATGCTGTTAATCGGGAATGGAAAAATCATCACCAGGGACAGCGCTTGTCTTTTTGTTGAAAACGGCGCGGTGGCAATAGACGGATCCTTGATCACGGAGATCGGGGAAACCGCCGCCCTCAGGTCCAAGTACCCGGACGCCGAATACCTGGACGCCGGGGACAGGCTCGTGATGCCGGGGTTCATCAACGCCCATATGCATTACTACTCTACCTTCGCCCGGGGGCTTAATCTGGGGGGCAAACCAGCTACCACCTTTGGCGAGATACTTTCCGGACTCTGGTGGCGGCTTGACAAACAGCTTACTCCGGAAGACGTGTATTATAGCTGTGTGGGTCCCATGATCGACGGAATACGTTCCGGGGTTACCTCGGTCATCGATCACCACGCGAGTCCCTTTGCGGTGGAAGGGAGCCTTTTCAAGATTGCCGAGGCCGCGAAGCTCTTCGGTATAAGAAGCAATCTCTGTTACGAAACTTCTGACCGGGACGGAGAGAAGATCGCCGCCGCCGGGATAAAAGAAAACGCCGATTTTGCAAAATACTGCAATGAGCGGGACGATGACATGATCAGAGCTCTTTTTGGTATGCACGCCCAGATGACCATCGGCGAAAAAACCTTGAACCGGTGCCTTGAAGCCGCCGCGAATGCCGAGACAGGTTTTCACATTCATGCCGCCGAAGGCATCGAGGATGTGATAGACGGCGTTTCCAAATACGGCCTGCGGGTGATAGAACGGCTGTACAAATACGGCGTACTTTCGGAAAAATCCATCGCGGTCCACTGTATTCATATCACAGGTGAAGAGATGGATATGTTAGAGGACAGTAATGCTGCGGTGGTACATAATCCCCAGTCCAACATGGGCAACGCCGTGGGTGTTTCCCCGGTATTGGATATGCTCAAAAAGGGAATACTCGTGGGCTTGGGGACCGACGGCTATACCCCGGATATGACCGAATCCTTAAAGACCGCTGCCGTTCTGCACAAGCACGCCAAGAGCCTCCCTTCCGTTGCCTGGGCCGAGCCGCATACCATGCTGTTTGAAAACAACAAAAAGATTATGGAACGTTTCATCAGGGGAAAGGTGGGGGCGATAAAACCGGATCACTACGCCGACATCATCATTGTCGATTACAAGGGACCCACGCCGGTAAACGCGGACACCATCAACAGCCATATCCTTTTCGGCGTCACGGGCCGTCATGTGGATACCACAATCATCAACGGGAAGATCATCATGAAGGAACGGGAGCTTGTCAATGTTGATGAAGAAAGGCTGCTGGCTAAGTCCGGAGAACTGGCGCAAAAGCTGTGGGATCGGATTTAGCGTTCCGGCTGTTTACGAGATGTGCCGGATTGCACATTTTATTAAAGGGCGTAGCCCTTTTGGGGTTTAATACCCCGCCCCTTGGGGCGCTTCCTACTGGGGGTGCGGGGGATGTGTTCCCCCGCATACACAAAGATTTCACGGAGAAATCTT
>JAITBO010000138.1 GCA_031283505.1 Treponema sp.
ATCCTTCGGGCTCTTACGCGCCCGGTTATAAAAATCCCAGCTCTCTCTGAGTTTTATTATCGCCTCAAGGACTCTCCGCCGCGAATTACCGGTTTTTTTTCCATTTTATCTTCCCCTCCGGACTTTTATCTTATCTCCTCCTCCATCCACTGTATAGCCTTAACTTGTTGACATTGGATAAAGATACATTTAGTAAAGTTTTGATACACTCTGCCTCGTAACGCCCCGCCTAAAACACTTTTTCTAAACTATCAAACTTACATTGTTTTAGGGGTCTGAGGGACTTTGGAGCGCATCCGGGGTTTTCACCGAGTTCTAAACTTCCAGAGGGATGAACTTAAACTGCCCCACATCAAACAACCCCATGTCGGTGAGCTTGAGCTCGGGGATCACCGGCAGCGACATGAAGCAGAGGCCCATCACGGGTTCCAGATCGGGGTTAACCCCCAATTCCCGAAAGGCCGCTTCGTGAAGGTTTTTTAACTTTTTATCCACCCATTCGCCGCTTTGATCGCTCATAAGGCCGCCCAGGGGCAGGGGCATACTCTCCAGCGTCCGGCCTTCCCTGACAAGGACCGCGCCCCCGTTCTGTTCAAGCAACGTTTCTACCGCACAGGCAATTTCGCCGTCGTCAACACCGACAGCAATGATATTGTGGGAATCGTGGGCTATGGACAGGGCAACAGCGCCCCACCGTATCCCATAGCCTCTGATGAGGCCCAGCGCCACGTTACCCGTATTCTGATGCCGTTCCACGACGGCGATTTTCACGACATCCTGCCGGGGATCGTAGACAAAACAGCCCGAAGCATCCCGGCTGATTCTGGCCTTCCCCTTACCGGTAACTACCGTACCGGGCCTGATGTCTATCACGTATACTTCATCTCTCGTAAGATGAAGGGCGAGTTTTTCCGCCGAAAAATCTTTGACACGAAAACTGCTCCGCACCGCCGTATCATCACGGTGGTTTACCGGGAGGAGGTATTTTCCTCCGGCAGCCACCTCTTTTCCCTTAATAAAAACCCGGCTTACCCGGAAATCTTTAAGATCCTCCACCATGGCCAGGTCCGCCCGGAGTCCCGGCGCTATGCCGCCCCGGTCATACAGGCGGTAACATTCCGTAGCGTTAAGGGTGGCCATCTGTATGGCGGTCATGGGATCTATGCCTTCTTCGACGCAGATTTTAAGATGATCGTCCAAATGCCCTTTTTCCAAAATAGTCTTCGGCTGCCGGTCATCGGAACAGAGCACACAAAACCGGCTGTTCCCGGCAGTAATCCCTTTAAGGAGGCTGCGGAGATCGTGGCAGGCGGAACCCTGGCGGAGCAGCACATACATACCCCGGGAAACGCGCTGGCGCAGTTCCTCGCCATTTGCGCATTCATGATCCGTATGGATCAACGCCGCCGAATAGGCGTTGAGTTCCTTTCCCCCGACATTGGGACTGTGGCCGTCTATAAGCTTTCCCATCTTCTTCGCCAGCATCAGTTTGTCCAGCGCCGCGCTGCCACCGTTGATTACGGCGGGGTAATCCATGAATTCCCCCAACCCCCATACGCGGCTGTCCGACAGAGGATTCTCCATGGCGGCGGCGTCCAGCGACGCGCCGGTATGTTCAAAAGCCGTGGAAGGCACACAGGAGGGTAGCATCATTTTGACATCCAATATTGTCCCTTCCGACGCCCTGAGCATATATTCAAGCCCCGCAAGGCCGCAGACATTGACTATCTCGTGGGGGTCCGCGATGATTGTCGAAGTCCCGTGAGGAACCAGCAACCTTCCCAACTCCTCCGGACTGACAAAAGAAGATTCAATATGGATATGACCGTCTATGAAACCGGGGAGTACAAAACCGCCCCCGGCGTCTATCTCGATTTCTCCTTTGTAGTCCCCAACCCCGGCGATAAAACCACCGGAAACAGCCACATCGCCTTCGATAAAACAGCCCTGGTATACATCGGCAACATGACCGTTCCGTATCACAATATCCGCCGGGATTCTTCCCGCCGCCGTATCGATGAGTTTTTTCAAACCTTGTTTTTTCATATCCATAATGTTTTCTCTGTGTAAATTTTAAATTATAATGTATAGACTGAAAAAAACAAGAGACGTACCCCACACGCGAAATTTTTTTAGGCCGAACTTTGAGTTTATGTTGAGCACATCCCAGTTCGTGTGGTTAGTGGTTTATATTATTTTTCCCCGGCTATTTTACTTTAGGGCGTCATATTCCGGGACCCGCTCCCCTCAGTTAGAGCTATGGCAAGCTCCACCTCCGATAACGCCGCTCCCAGGCGGGAAGCTATAAGGTCCGGGGAAAACCCGGCCCGGTATAATCCGGCGACTTGTTCCGCAAAAGGCGGAGGTTTGGGGACGACGGGAGTGGCGGAACGGACGATGCGGGGGGAATAGGTTTGAACAGAGGACTTCCGTTTGTTTTCCGCTTCGGCGGCAGGCGGGGAAGCTACCGGGGCCGCATCTGCCGCCGGGGAAGGACGCGCCGGATTCACACTGGCGGGAGGAGACGCAGGGACCACAGGCCCCGCCGGTTCGGTGATGGGGCTGCGGAGTTTGCCCAGTTCAACGTAGACCTCTTCCTGAACCTGCTGGCGGGATACTTCCCCGGCCAGGAGCGCGATACGGCGGTCTGTGTCTTCCAAAAAAGCTTTGAGGGTTTTAACCCGGTCTTCCACCAGCAGGATATCGCGGTTGGTAATCTCATTGACATCCCGGACAAGCTTGTCGATTTCATCATTAAGTTCAACCAGAATGCGTTCCCGTCCGGTACGACGCTTTAAATAGGCAAAACAAAACAGAAAGGAAAAACCGCTCAAAAAAAGGCTGGCGGCGGCGATAATCAGGGGGACGATCATGGCTTTGCCCTAACCACTGATATCTATGTTTTTGCCCAGAGCAGGATCCCGGATTACCGGCGGCTCCCCTTCTTCTTCGGATCCGGCGGCGCCTTCTTCGTCCGGTCTCCTGCCCGGCGCGTGTTCGCCGCCCTGCCGCCTGCTGTTCCGGTCCTTGATCCGCTCCGCCCCATCACCGGTATTCTGAAGTTCAGTCACGGAGTGAAACTTTTCTTCGGTTTTCTTTTGGAGTTGGGCGTTTTGGAGAACCGACTGAAGATGAACCCCTTCTTTCTGGTTCATCTGTTCCTTGCCGACCTTATCTATTTGGGTAAACAGGGTCTGGAGATCAATAGGCTGAATAGCCATCGGGTCCTCTCTTTACGATCTGATCCGGTTCTTCATAGTGAGTTACCCGTACAAGGCCGTTTTCGAGAATAAAGGTTACCGCCCTGTATTCACTGCGTACATCCTCTTTTGCGTCCCGAATCATAATTCTTACACCGGGATACACTTTGGAAGAAGCCGAAATCTTGCCCCGGTTTCTCTGGCTGCTAAGAAATTGCTGGAGCTTCTCAACTTCTTCATTGATATGCCGTAGCTCTTCTGTCAGGTCCTGGCGCTTATCCATCAATTCCTGTAGGTAGGCTTCTTTATCTTCTGGAAGGGTTTGATGCTGTTTTTGCCGGGCTATCAGGGTTTGCAGGTTAAGTTGAATTTCTTCCAGTTTCTTTTCCAGGGAATCCCTCTTGATAAAGTACTCGTCCATTTGTTCCTTACTTTTGGGATCAAACCCGACTTCGCAAATGGTTTCCGTACCGCTTGTAGGACTGCCTATGATCTTGGCGTTGATTTCTTCGGTAGCCCGGAGCCGGCCACCGACGATATAAGCCCGCTTGCCCTGGCAGAGGATCCGTTTGTTGGCATCCACCTGGGAATTGATAATGCCGTCGGAAACCACCACCATATTCTCCGCTTCCACGGTGGTGTTTTCGATAAACCGGGCCCAAAGGGAACGTCCGGTTTTTACCGTACCGGTACTCTTTCCGGTTATGCCCTGGTGAACGATGATGTCCCCTTCGGCGTCCAGTTCCGCCCGTTCAACGGTCCCGTTCACTTCGATATTGCCCGTAGCCTTGACGGAAAATCCGTCTTCCACATTGCCGTTAATGGTCACGTTCCCCAGGAATATGATGTTTCCGGTCGTTATGTCCACATTCCCCGGAACTACATAGGTAGGTTCAACATTGATCCTTCCGGAAGTCAGCACCACCTGCCCGTTTATGCCGGCTATTATCGTTACCCCGTCATCAGCAACCCGAACGCCTTTCCCTAATAAGCAGGACAGTGCCAGATCCTTACCGCTTTTTGCGGCAAGGAATTTGCCGGTTATGGTTCTTCCAGCCGTCCCGTTTTCCGGAGGTATCTTTTTTGCCAGGTGCTGGCCTTCAACCACATTCTGAATGATGTTGAGTTCTTTGAAATCAACCCTGCCGTCCACCCTTTCCCGGATACGGATCCTGTTCTGAGTGAGGTCAAAGTTGTACTGCAAAGACGAGTCCCGCCCGTTTACAGGGTGGAGCCCTTCGGCAATCTGAACGTTTTCTCTGTAGACAGGCTTATCCGCAAATTGTTTTAAGAATTCCTGATCTATCCCAAAAACAACATGATTGCTCCGCAAAATACTCATGAAAGTTTCAAATGAAATATCACAACCAGCCGGCCCCGGAGGATTGACATGAATAAAAGCCTTCATCTCCTGATCCGGGATCACCACCGAAACAAAAGCGTCGTCCACCGAGTTATGGGCAAATTGACCAACCTGAATATACTCGCCGTCCGCTTTTTTTACAGCGGCGCTCACCATCTGGTTGTCAATATTCGTTACCTTCCGGGCAGTCAGTGCTTTAAGCGCCTGAGGTTCGGTGACCCGCCTGCCCTTACCCAGGGGAGAAGTAACTTTGAGGAGTACGCCTTTGTTGCTAAAATGAACAAAAACTTCCCCGTCCCTGTTTTCAATGGCAGGTTCCACGTATTCCAGGTCGGCGTCGATTTCGTCCGCGCCATCTTCTTCAGGCATCTCAAAATGCTCGTAGGCCCTGATCTTCCAGTTTTTCCGGACCGTCCCAAAGAACCCGGAGAAGCCCCGTTCGACAATCTCGTATTCCAGCCGCCTGATAGGGACGTTGAGGAGGTCTGCGGCTTGAGCAACAGCGGCTTCCACCGTAGCTCCCTCGGCCTCTACGAAATGTATGGTTTTATCCTGTTCCAACTGCTCTCGAATAATTTGTTGAAACTGGACAAAATCGACCATTACCCTACACGATCCCTTTACGGACGTTCGTCAACCTGGAGCGAAGCCGTAAAATGGCTTTTGTATGCAGTTGGGATACCCGGGATTCGGTGATTCCCATCACCTGGCCTATTTCCTTGAGGGTCAGATCCTCGTAATAATAGAGGACGAGGATCTTCTTTTCTTTATCCGGCAGTTCATTGATGGAATTGATTATTATCTGCCGGATTTCATCCTTTTCCACGATTACATCAGGGTTCAGGCTTGCCGGAGATTCTATGCTGTCGCCGATGGAAACTTTATCGTTCTCGTCCCCGGAAAACCATACATCGTTAAGGGAAAGTATAGATGTGGCGGAAATGCGCATCATGGTTTTGAGAAATTCATTTTCGTCCATCCCCAGGGCCCTGGCGATTTCCTGATCTGTAGCGCTCCGGCCCAGTTGGGCTTCCAGGGCGCCCATGACTTCTTCCACTTCCTTGGTTTTTTGACGGACCGACCGGGGAACCCAGTCTATAGACCGGAGTTCGTCAAAGATTGCCCCTTTGATCCGGGGAACCGCATAGGTTTTGAACTTTACGTTCTTTTCGGGATCAAACCGGTCAATAGCATCAATCAACCCGAAAACTCCAAAACCTACAAGGTCATCAAACTCAACGTTGTGGGGCATACCGACCGCGACTTTCCCGGCCACATACTTTACCAGTGGAGCGTATTGTTTGATAAAGGCCTCACGGATCTTTGGATCTTTATTTTGACGATATTCAACCCAGAGTTCCTCTTCTGTTTTTTGTTCCAGGGAACAATTCAAAGAATTATTCCCAAGGACCTTCCCCATAAGCTATCCTCAATCCCGTTTTAATATCGTCTGTATAGCCAAAGCCGATTCTTTTTCTTTGCCTTTGCCTTTGAATTCCTTGATCCCATCTTCGGCTGCCATGCTGTTCCGCTCCACTCCGGGAAAGACCACGGATACCGGCGTTCCCCTGCCTCCCGCAGGCAGGATATTATCGCCAAAACCGCCGAAAGAAGGCAGAAAAGCCTGAGACATACTCTCCGGACCGGGCAGCACATCCAAAGAAAAACCTCCTTCGGCAGACGGAACCGCCGAAACAGACCCGGCAGGTTTTACCGGCAACGGACCCTTAATATCGCCACCCGGCGGAATCCCCACAGAGGGAGAAGCAAAAAATTCAAAATCATCCTCCGGGGAATTCTCTTCCCCAGCATCTTTATTAGTATAATCTGTTTTTCTGTCCTGGTCCAGAGCTATACCGGTAAGGAACCCTTCGCCATCAGACGCCAGATGATGCTCAAGCCCCTCGACTCCCAGAACGCCGTCCAAGGAGTCTCCCGAAGAATCGTCCCCGGTTCCTTTCCGAAGCCCCGTGACCAGGGAAGAAGCGTCATCATCGTCCAGGGAAATGTCAACATGGGCCCCCAGGCCCATGTCCGGCGCATCCTTGTCTTCCGGATTTAAGAGTTCAGGCAGAAACCGCTTTACCATCCAATAAAGAAGGGAACTTACGGCAAAGAAACCCGCGCCGAAGATCAAGGCCCGGAAAAGGGAAAAAAATCCCGCGCCGTTTATCAGGCTTAAAAAGAGGGACAAAACAAATCCCAGGGCAGCCGACAGGGCGCTCCACTTCAAATTAAACACAGGTTTCTCCCTACAGGGCGGCGCGGCCAAAGAAGCGCTTGAGCATATTTCCAAAACCTCCGCTTTCCCGGGTATCGTTCTTTTCCATCCGGCCTACGATGTGCTGGATGCATTGGGACGCTTTACATTTGGGATCTATCACCATAAAGGGCTTCTGCTGGATGACCGCCTGGGACACCATGGTGTCATCGTAGATAAAGCCCAAATATTCCACCTTGAGATTTAAAAACTGACCGACTATGCCGGTCATCCGGTCCGCTACCTTCTTTGCGTCCGCGACGGATTTAACCCGGTTGACCACCAGTTTGAGTCCCATGTTGAGGCTGTCTATCTCGGTGGCGATGATCTTGATGATACCGTAGGCGTCGGTAATGGCAGTGGGTTCCGGCGTAGTGATGATCACCGCATCGTCCGCGGCGGCGATAAAGTCCAGAACATTGTCGGAAACTCCGGCGCTGGTGTCTATGATGATAATATCCGCGTTGGAAAGGGTCTCAAGCTCATCGATGAATTCCTGCCGTTCCTCTTCGTTCAGGTTGGCAATTTTGGAAAACCCGGAGGCCCCGGCCACTATGGAAATGCCGTATTCGGTATCCACCATGATCTCCCGCATGGTTTTCTGTTTACGGATCACATGGTAAAGGTTAAATTTGGGGATCAGGTTCAACATGACATTCACATTGGCAAGTCCCAAATCCGCGTCCATGACTACTACCTTTTTGCCCAGCCGGGCGTAAGCCAGGGCCATGTTCACCGACACGTTAGTCTTGCCGACGCCGCCCTTGCCGCTCGTGATGGTAATAATCCTGGTTTTTTTCCCGTTCTGGGGAAAGGCAGGTTTTTCGAGAGCTTTCTTATTCCGCATCATTTCCCGTAATTTTTCAGCCTGATCTGCCATATTATACGCTCCATTGTATAAGATCTGTTTTTTTGCCGGGAAACCGTTCTTCAATCCTGGCCCGGTTTATCTTAAATCCTTCAAGGTTGATTAAGAAGCGGCTCACATCCGCCTTTTGAATGTCTTTGGGAACCTGCTGGCCTTCGGTAATAAAGGACACGCTCTTACCCCGATCCGAAAGAGCGCTGATCACGTTCCCCAGCCTGATGGTTTCGTCCATTTTGGTCACGATTACCGAACGATACGCAAAGGGTTCGTACTGCATGAGGATTTCCAATATGTCGCAGGACTTGGTAACAGCCGCCACCGCCAGATGGAACTCCGCAGAAGAACCGCAGGCATCAAGGAGCTGCTTCATTTCAGCAAGTTCGACGGCGGCCCGGGGACTTTTGCCTATGGTGTCAATGAGAATAAGGTCCGTGTCCTCCGAATTGAGGGCTATCACCTGTTTAAGGTCCCGATAGTTTGTTACGCTATAGACGGGAATCTTCATAATATCGCCGTACTTTTCGATCTGATAGGAAGCGCCGATACGGTAATTATCGATAGTAACAAGGCATACCGAAAGAGGGCGGCGGCCCGCGAAACCGGTGCCGTAGATTGCCGCAAGTTTGGCGATAGTAGTGGTTTTTCCCACTCCGGTCGGCCCCACCAACGTCATGATCCGGGGACGGCGGCGGCGCTTTTCTTCTTCTTCATAGATACGGATGCTTTCGCCTATCCACTCCGCCACTGCATCCTGGAGGGCGTCGAAATCTTCCAGGGCGTCCAGGGAGAATTCCTTCCGCATCCGCTCTATGATGTTTCCCGTGTAATGAGGAGTAAAATCATTTTGATGCAGTATTTCTCTGATACGGGTTATGGAGGGATGATCCGCCGCAGAAGCAGAAGGCGCCGCCATGTTTCCGGCCTGAATTTTCTCCTTGATGGTTCTGACTTCGCTCAGTACCACCTGAAGGGTAGACTCAACTTTAGGATTGACGGACGCGAGGATTTTCTTCTTTTCCGTCTCAAAATCCATCGGAGAACGGGGTTCCGCCTTGGGCAGGGCTTCAGATCGGGGGACAGTTCCGGAATGGGAAAAGGTCCCGCTTTCGGAGGCATTTCTTCCAAAATCATAGGCAACAACCCCCGAAATTTCCACCCCTTCCCGGGAAAAAAATCCAAGAAATCCCCCCATCCGAATGGTTTTTTGCACTAAAATGTTGGCCCGGTTCCCGTACTTTTTCCGGATCTTATCTATGCAATCGGAATAAGTACGAGCTTGTTCGGTAAAATATTCCATCCCGTCTCCTTTTTATTCAAGCCGTATTTCGCCCACAGCTTCCAGAGTAATATCGCTCACTATCTCGGGCACCGAAAGAACCGTCA
>JAITBO010000238.1 GCA_031283505.1 Treponema sp.
AATCCCTTGAGTAATTGCGCTTCTTGACATACCGGTTGCTTCGTGTACGATGGTCACTCCTCCGTGTCCCAATGCTTCCGCCTCGCTTGCCGCCCAAACACATCTGCCACGCTCGTCAAGATGATTTTGCATGGCATCCCATTTCCGCCGCAACGTGTCCACTATGGCTTCCCTGTCGGTGTTTTCCCCTCTCATGTGTCTATTATAGCATAATTCCAAAACAATGTGTAGTTGTTATTTTTGGGAGAAGCCTTATCGAAATGCTGTACTTAAATTTGCGTTAAAGCAATATGGGACAGAACCGGAATATCTGTGGATTGCGCTGCCAAATTACGCAGTGCTTCGGCATACTGACAACAAAAAATGGTATGCCATCGTAATGGCCGTACCAAGAAATAGACTAGGAATGAATGGGAATGACCTGATCGACTTATTGAATATTAAATGCGATCCGTATTTAAACGGTTCCCTTCGGATGGCGGAGGGCTTTCTGCCAGCTTATCATATGAACAAAGAAAACTGGATTACAGTTTTACTGGATGGCTCTGTTGACAAAAAAATAATTTTTTCTTTACTGGACATGAGTTTCACCATGACCGGAAGCAGGAGCGCAGGTAAGGAAAAACCGGGCGGAAACAGAGATTGGATCGTTCCTGTAAATCCCAAATACTATGACATTGAGTTTGCATTTACCAAAAGCGAAAATGATACAATTATCTGGAAACAAAGCAATAGCATTGCCGTGGGTGACATCGTTTATCTTTATGTAGCCGCGCCGGTTTCTGCGATTCGATACAAATGCAAGACAGTTGAGGTGAATATCCCATATCACTATGAAGACAGCAATGTGAGCATGAGCCGTGTCATGCGAATTCAACTACTGGAACGATATGATAAAGTGGAAAACGCAGGGGTGCCTGGCACCGTTAGGCGGCCTGGCGCGGCTCCCATGCGTTTACATAAGAAAAAAGGTCCGGAATCAGGATAAATTAGCGTCCATTCGCGGACCTTTTTCTCTTTCCTCTGTGAAACTCCGTGGCTAAAATTCTTAAAATCCGGTAGTTTCTCAACAGTGGAATTTGCGGCTAAATTACACAACCCGCACTATCACCGGACGGGTTTTGAAAGGGTGTTTGCGGCGGTAAAAGTAGAGGGCAAATCCCGCAACAAAGAGAGCCGCCGCTCCTATGGCGGCCCGGGCGGGTTCCCCCGGAGCGGGGGAAAGGAGGCCGCTTACCAGGTAGGCGGCGGCGCAGGCCAGGAACGGCAGCAACAGGAGGGGAAGCCCCTGGGCCAGGGCGGTTTTGAGGGGGAGTTCGGTTTCCACCAACTGACCTGCCGAAAGGGGGAGACCAGTCCGGTTTTCCGCAGTGACAATTCCCTGGTTCCGCCGGCATTCCTGGTTCATGCAGCCGAAGCAGGCTGCGGAAGCGTCATTAAGGACGGTAACGGTATCTCCGGCAATAGCCAGGACCCGGCCTGTCTCTTTCACGGCCCGTCCTCCTGCTCTTCGGCGCTGTCTCCGCTATCGTCCCCTTCCGCCGCATTGGGGTTATTGCCTGTTGGAGGGATGGGCATAGCGGGGACGCTTTGGCGGATGCGGGTAATGGAGGCCGCCGTACCGTCCGCCTTGAGGTCTATAAGAACTCCCTGTAATTCGGGGACATCGTAGGCTTCCCGCGTCCATTCAGGGATGCCCGAAAGGTATTCCCGAATGCGGTTTTCGATTTCGGATCCCCCAATGGAATTAACGCTTCCGGTGCGACCGGCATCGGTAATTACCGCAGTACCCCCGCTCAGGATGGTCTCGTCGGCGGTCTGGACCCGTCCGTGGGAGCCTATCACTGCGGAACAGCGGCCATTGGCGGCGGCAAAAAGGGTGCGCTTTTCGGCGGTGGCTCCGGCATGGAAGTTGACGATGATATAGGGGGTTTCCTGGCGGAGCCGCTCCAGGAGAACGGGAAGCCGGGCTATGGGGCTGTCCCCGTGCATACGGCTGAAACCGCTCTGGCCCAGGAGGACCGCCACGGCTATCTTTTCGTTCCCAACCTTGTAAATACGGGAACCGTAGCCCGGTGCGGCGGCGTTCAGGTTGTCCGGACGCAGCACGTAGGGAAGACGGCCCAGGTTTTCCACCAGGTCCTTTTTGTAGAAACAACATTCACCGGTAGTAAGGACATCTGCCCCCAGTTTACGCAAGTAGGCCGCGTGGTTTCTCCCCAGGCCGTTCCCCCCAGTAACGCCGTTGGCGCAGGCGATAACAAAAGCAGGCTGCCAGCGCCGTTTTAGCTCAGGCAAACCTTTTTTAAGAGCATGGACGCCGGCTTTTCCGACTAGTTCCGCTATATAGAGGATCTTCATTGCGTATCTGTTTTTTTACAAACCGCCGCCGGGACGGTTCGGATAATTGGACTGGGGAGACACCCGCGCAAGGATACGGCCAAATTCGGAAGCCGCCCGGTAATCCTGAAGTTCCCGACAAGTATCCCGCAGGTTGTATATGGCATCGTAATACACAGGCGCCAGATGTATGGCCTCCTCAAAGCAGTGCCGCGCTTCTTCGTAACTCCCCTCGGCAAAGTAGAGAACCCCCAGGTTATTCCAGATTTTGGGAGAAGTATCTTCCCGGCTCAGAGCCGAATGATAACATTCTTCCGCCAGATCAAATAGTTCCATTTCGTAATAGATCAACCCCATGGAAACCCATGCGTCGGACATATTATCTTCTATCCCTATAGCCCGCTGAAAGCTGTTCAACGCCTCCTCGTAATCCCCAGTCCGCTGCTGGGCTATCCCCAGATTGGTCCAGAGAAAAGGATTCTCGGGATCCATAATCAAAGCTTTCCGGAACAGAGGAATAGCCTCATTAGGCCGGTTTGCCTCAGTCAACGCAATTCCCGAATCGTTTAAAAAAGCCGGTGTTTCCACATTACCCCTCCTCTTTATAAATATAACCCATTATTATTATGATAGCCAGTCTAAATGCCCAGGATACTATAAAAAAAATTTGTTTTATCGTATAATTAAAGAGGCTTTCCTAAAACTTCAGTTTTGGAAAAGTAACTTTAAAATTTGCAGTTTTGTCGAACCTTTGGTTCTCAGACTGAAAGCCTGAAAAACTGCAAGAGCTTGTCCCAAAACCGTGTATGTTAGCGCCCGGTTTTGGGACAGACTCACATGATAAGAAATTCTGCCTTATGTTTTTTTACGGAAGTAATGAGTAGTGAAAGAAATAATCGAGTATAGTGAATCAGTTTCAGAGTATGAGTTATTTTCCTTTCTCTATGACCGGGTGATAAGCTGCGAGATAACGGCTTTTTCCGCCTTGATGGAATTTACCGCTCCCATAATCAGGAATCCCCGGACTCATCTGGTAATTTTGAAGGTTTTTGAACTCATCAAACGCCTCCATTGGGGTTTTTTCGCCAGCATATCCCCGGCGACCCATAGCCGGCTTTGGCGGGAACTGGTGCTGCCGGACAAAAGATTCCCCGATGCCGGAGACCTCAAGCGTACCCTTTCCATTTCGGACCTCTATGTGGTCCTTCTGGACATTCACGGATACACCAAATTCTGCCAGGATTCCCGAAAGAACCTCTCCATGCTTCATACCCTGGACCGGACCATCAGCTACGAGATAGGCCGGATTGCCGCCCAGTGTCAGGCTGTAAGCCGGCGGGAACGGGGGGATGAAATCGTACTGGTGGCGGCTTCGGCTACCGATGCCTTGACGGTTGCTCTTGCCATCATAGATTACTTTGGTAAGACCAACGTGGTAAACGATCCCCAGATAAACACCCAGCGCATGGGGGACGCGGTTATCCTGCCTGCTTTTGAGCTTTCCGCAGGGATTACCGGAGGGAATACCACAAGCCCTCTGATCATCACGGAGCAGGGGGACCTTTCGGGGTTCCTCCTCAATGCCGGTGCCCGGCTTCAAAACCGGGCCAACGAGCTTTCTCCCAGAGAATCCCGGGTGATGATAACAAAGCAGGTTCAAATGAATTATCTCAAAGAGAATGCCTCGGAGCCCTGCCGCCTCTTTGAGAACGACGCGGTTTATTTTTTGGATACCGGGATCATTGAATTCAAAGGGGTGCTTTTGCCTACCTGTGAAGCGGTGTTTAAGATCGAAGACCGGTATAAAGAGCGTTTCAGCGAAAATTTAACCCGGCTTTTAGCGTCAATAAAGGAAAATCTCTGGGAACAGAAAATTTATGTGGACCTTATGAAGCTTCTTGCCCAGGTAACCCTTGTGATGCCCGCTTTTGAGGCTATCCCTCCCAAGCCAATACACGGGATGCAGACAGTTACCAACATCTCGTTCCAGCAGCTCTGTAAGATAGGGACCAGGACCTATTTGCAGGACGAAGACTATGCCTATGCGGTATCTCTTCTGCATAGTTTTGTGGACATCATGGGAATGATTCCCCGTTTTGACCGGCTTATTCTGGATTATACCTGCGGGATTGCCGAAAAGTACGATCTGCTTTTAAAAACCTTTGAAACCGCAATAAATAAAGAAATTGATGAGAAGGCAAGCCTGATATTTTCCGGAGATCACCTCAAAACCTATATGGCGGCAAAAAATGGAACCGCAATCTATGAAAAACTCAGGCTCATAGGCAGGAAGAGTCCGGCGCTTACCAAAAAGAAGACTCTCTGGTATAATCTTATTAAGATGAATCATGACAAAATGGTTATGACGCTTTATTCCGGGAAAAAATAGGAACTACCCCCATGCTTACCTATATGCGTAACATCGGCGTCATGGCCCATATTGACGCCGGGAAGACCACCACTACCGAACGGATCCTCTATTATACCGGCAAAAGCCACCGTATAGGCGAGGTAGACGACGGCGAAGCCATTATGGACTGGATGGAGCAGGAGCAGGAACGGGGCATAACCATACAAAGCGCCGCTACTACTACCTATTGGAAGCGGAAGAGCGGGGGCCCGCAATACCAGATCAACATTATCGACACCCCCGGTCATGTGGACTTTACCGCCGAGGTAGAGCGCTCCCTCCGGGTTCTGGATGGGGCGATCGCCATCTTCGATGCCGTCCGGGGAGTGGAACCTCAGACTGAGACGGTGTGGCGCCAGGCGGATCGTTACCATGTGCCCTGTATAGGCTACGTGAACAAGATGGACCGTATAGGAGCGGACTACTTTCAGGTTCTGGAGGACATCAACGCCAGGCTGGGTGTCCGGGCCATGGCTATACAGATACCTATAGGTCGGGAAAGCGGCTTTGAAGGGGTCGTGGACCTTATAGATATGCGGGAGATACGCTGGGACGCCTCTACCGAGGGAGAATCTCTCATATACAGTCCTATCGCCCCGGAACGGAAAGCCTTGGCCGTCGAATGGCGGGAAAAGCTCATCGACGCCCTCTCCGGGGTGTCGGACGCCGTGACCGAGCGCTATATTGCCGGGGAAGACCCGGAGCCGGACCTTGTTCGGGACGAACTGCGCAAGGCGGTGCTGAAGCGGGATCTTTTCCCCATACTGGCTGGCGCTTCCCGGCGCAACATGGGGGTCCAGCCTCTCATCGACGCGGTGGTGGACTACCTTCCCGCCCCGGACGAGGCCGAACCCGCCTGGGGCCATCATATCAAGAAAGAAGAAGATATCCGTATTCCCTGCGATCCCAAGGGGATTTCTCTGGGCCTGGTTTTTAAGATTCAGAATGATCGTGAGGCCGGAAGCCTGTGTTATGTCAGGATGTATTCCGGGAGCATCAAGCCCGGTGCGATCCTTTACAATGTGGGCAAAAAGAAACGGGAACGGGCCAACCGTATCCTTCGTATGCACTCCAACAAATCGGAACCTCTGGACGAGCTTGGCGCCGGGGACATTGGCGTGGTCATAGGGATGAAGTTCGCCCAGACCGGGGACACCCTGGGAAGCGAAGGCTGGCCGGTGATCCTGGAAAAGATGCAGTTTCCCGAACCGGTCATGTCGATTTCCATAGAGCCTAAAACCATGTCGGAACAGGAGAAGCTCAAGGAAATTCTGGCCATTCTGTCCCGGGAAGATCCTACCTTTACCATCAAAGAAAACAAAGAAACCGGCCAGCTTATCATTTCCGGCATGGGAGAACTTCACCTGGATGTCCTGGTGACCCGTATCCTCAAGGAGTACAAGGTAGGCGCCAAGGTGGGCAACCCCCAGGTAACTTACCGGGAATCCGTCTCAAAGATCGTGGAAAAAACCGGAACCTTCTCCCGTGTCATCGCGGGGAAGGAAAACGCCGCCGCCCTGACAGTGAAGGTGGAACCCCTGAGCCGGGGAACCGGCAACCGCTATGCCTGTACCGTCAAAAACCGGGAGATTCCGGAGGCTGTCTATGACGCCATAGAACGGGGCGTAAACGGGGCGTTTGCTTCCGGCATAGTCCTGGGCTACCCCTGCATAGACGTGGGAATCACGGTGACGGACATCTGCTACTCCGAACTTACGGGCACCGAATTCGCCTTTGAAGCCTGCGCCAGCATGAGCGCGGACGAAGCCTGCCGGGAAGCGGCCCCCATACTTTTGGAGCCCATCATGGCGGTAGATCTCGTTTCTCCCAAAGAGTTCGTGGGCGATGTAATCAGCCTGGTGACTCAGCGGGGAGGCCAGGTATTAAGCATGGAATCCAAAAATCAACTGGACGAAGTGAAAGCCGCCGCTCCCATGGCAAAGATGTTCGGCTTCATGACCTTTCTCCGTTCCGTAAGCCAGGGCCGGGCCACCTTTACCATGGTGTTTTCCCATTTTGAAAAGAAACCGGAAAAAAACAATTAAACTTAGCGGGGCGGGACAAAGGGTTTTTTCCGCCCTAAAATCCCTCCGCGCTTAGATTTTTTTTCATATTCTGAAAAAGCGGCGGGTGTTTTCCCGTGTTTCCCGGGCAACCTGTTCTTCGTCTTTTTCCAGACACTGCGCGATGGTACGGACGATGTGGCGCAGGAGCCGGGGCTCATTCCTGCCGCTCCGTATCTTTTCATCACGGTCATGTCCCAGGTTTTTGGGAAAGAGAAAGGGCGCGTCCGTCTCTACCAGAAGCCTGTCCGGGGGTATCCGGCGCGCCAGAGAGCGGAGGTGTTGACCCCGCTTTTCATCGCATATCCAGCCGGTAAGACCTATGTAGGCCCCCAGTTCCAGGTAACGTACCAGTTCGGCTTCCGTCCCGGTAAAGCAGTGAACCACCATGTTCGTGACACCGCAGGCGCGGAGGATGGCGGTAAAGTCTTCCGAAGCGTCCCGTTCGTGGAGAAAGAGGGGCATATCCAACTCCACGGCCAGGGCCGCCTGTTTTTCGAACCATTCCCGCTGTACAGGCCGGGGGGAAAAGTCCCGGTTGTAGTCCAGGCCGCACTCTCCTATGGCTGCCGCGCCGCGGGCCGCAAGCTCTTTAAGGGCAGGCAAGGTGGAGACGTCACAAGTTTTCGCGTCATGGGGGTGTACTCCGGCGGTAACGTAGAGTTTGCTGGGGTAAAGGGCGGCGTATTCCAGGGCTTTCCGGCTGTCTTTAACGCTGGTTCCGGTGATGATTAAGGGGGAGACCCCCGCAGCTCCGGCAGAAGCCAGGACCGCTTCCCGGTCCCGGTCAAAAGAGGGATGCATCAGGTTTACGCCTATGTCGATTATCGGTTCATTCATCATTGGTTCGCAGGCAGGTCCATACCCCGCTCTTTAGGACGTTTGGACTCGCCGTAGTTTTGTTTGTTTGGGGTATGGACCCGCATAAAATCCATACCTTACAGAACAACATACCTCACTCTTCAGGACGAGATTGTTGATTCCGATTGTATATGATGTTCCAATCCGATGCAATGGCGGCGTCAGACCTGTTTTGCGGGTCTGCGCCTATACAGTCCCGGCAGGTTGATTCATAGGCGGGTCCATAGCCAAGGCTACTGCATTTACTTTCGATTATTGAGAAACTACCGGGTTTTAAAAATTTTAACCACGGAGATACACGGAGGAACACGGAGTTTCTGTTACAAAATCCGGATTTTTCCTCTGTGTAACTCCAGGGAACCAAAGGTTCGCGAAAACGCCGCCCCTGCGGGACGGCGCTTTTGGCCTTACCCTGTCTTACCACCAGCCGAGAGTACCCTTATCGAGATCGTTGTAGTACAGATCATCGTCTTCTCCTATGGTGGTTTCTTTGTGGGTGGAGGAGGACCCTCCGACATAGATCGCATGGCCCCTATTGGTCAGGATGACCGTTTTCTCTACTACCGTATTGCTGTTGGGGTCATTCTGCGTATACCCGTAAATCGTACCGCCGGTCTTTGCGAAGGAGGGATACCCGTTCAGATATACCCCCCCGCCATAGCCGGTGCCGCCGGAGAAACTACTATTACCATTGTTGGCAGTATTACCCGAAATTACCCCACCGGTCATAGTAAACTTCCCCCCTTGTATGGATACCCCGCCGCCATAATCCTTACTGGTATTGTTCGAGATTTCCCCGCCGTTCATGATAAATGTACCATCTGACGCCGGAAGAAACGGAGGCCATAGTGAACTACAGCCGTGCCGTCTGAAAAGCGAACATACCAGGAGGAGTGCCTATGTAGACGAGGAAGATGCCCGGGTGCGGATGGCGCTTTGGCTGGCCTATTACAACAGCGAGCGGCTTCACCGTGCGATAGGGTATTTAACCCCCGATGACGTATTTTACGGCAGAAGGGATTCCCGGCTTGCCGAACGCGAGGAAAAACTGCATACTGCAAGAATTAACAGACAGGAGTATTGGAAGGCCAAAGCCGCCAATCCTGACATACCTTATATGCTTGCCTGAAAAACGGCAAGTTCAGCGTAAGCAGTACAGTTATGCGGACAAAAACCGCGCCTTTTGAGACGGCTCCCATTCCCCATGCGGTATTGAGTTTCGGCCTTCCCATGATGCTGGGAATGTTGATAGCCATGTTTTACCTCATCGTGGATACTTTTTTTCTGCCCGCACGAGGGACCCTGAACCAAGTGGCGGCGGTAACGGTGTGCCTGCCCGTGTTCACGATCTGTATGGGCCTGGGGGACATCTTTGGCGTGGGCGGTGCGTCCTACATTTCCCGGCTCCTGGGACAAAAGGATCACGTCCGGGTGAAAAAGACCTCCTCTGATAAAGAGAACTGATATGGAGGAAACAAACATGACGAATGGAAGAAATTAAGGACTATTAATATGGTACAAGTCGCCATTGTAGAAGATGATATTTTATCCCAGAATCTTTTAAGAGATTACCTTCACAGATATGGTAAAGAATACAAAGAGGTATTCGAGGTATCCGTTTTTTATGACGGGCAGGAAATTGCTAATAATTATCAGTCCAAATTCGATATTATTCTCTTGGATGTAAAAATGGAGAATATGGATGGTTTTACCACAGCTAAACGAATCCGTGCGGTTGATAGTGATGTTATACTGATATTTATTACAAATATGGGGCAGTATGCGATTAAAGGATACGAAGTTGATGCCCTAAGTTATTTATTGAAACCAGTGTCTTATTTCGCCTTTTCTCAGGAACTCAAGCGCTCACTACAACGTATGCAGAAGCGAAAAACAAAGTATCTTATCCTGTCCAATGACTATGGGCATTTACGCCTGGATACCATGAAAATTCTTTATATAGGGCGGGACAAACATCGTATTTCAATACATACGGAAAAACAGATTCATTCCATGGTAGGAACTATAAAGGAAACTGCTGAAAGACTGGATAACAGTCATTTTTTTCGCTGTAATAGCGGCTATATAGTCAATATGTCCCACGTTACCGGGGTTCAGGACAATTTTGTTCTTGTCGGAAAATACAGATTACAGATTAGCCGTCCAAAAAGAAAGGCATTTCTGAAAGCATTGACTGACTATTTCGGGAGGATCGGAAAATGACGCCTGACTCGCTCCCTGATATACCCCGTCTTTATACCGCCGTTGCCGAATGGACATCCTGCCTTATTTATATTCTGATATTGAAAAAACGGTTCCGCGGAATCGCTTTGGTGGCAGGGCTTGTTCTTGGGCTGTTGCTGCAAGTCGCAGTACAAATAACGGCAGGCTATTTACCCTTGTTTCTCTGGGTCCCCGGTATGCTCATCGCCATAGGCGGAATGTACGGCTTTCTCTTTATCATCTGCGATATTGGCATTCGGGATGCGGGGTATGCCTGCGTAAACGTCTTTATTTTGGCCGAATTTGCCGCTTCTTTAAGCTGGCAGCTTTATTGTTACTTCTTCAATGCCCGGTCAGACAATATCACCATACAAGGGATTCTGTTCACCCTCCTTATATACACCGTTGTTTTTACCGCTATGTACTTCTTTGAGCGGCGGCATATTGAGAAGAATGGAAGGCTTGATGTTATTAATAAAGAGTTATGGCCGGCGGCAATTATCGCTTTGATGACCTTCCTGATTAGTAATATCAGCTTTGTAACCGTCAACACCCCTTTTAGCAGCCGCCTTGTAAGGGAGTTATTTTATATCCGTACCCTGGTAGATTTCTGCGGCCTGGTTATTTTGTATACCCACCAGGAGCAGCGCAGGGAGATGCAGCTTCAGTCCGAGCTTAAGGCCATGGAAAGCATATTGCAGCGCCAGTTCGTCCAATATCAGCATTCCCGGGAAAGCATAGAGCAAATAAACCGCAAATATCACGATCTTAAATATCAGATAGCGGTTATTCGGGCCGAAAGCGATCCGGAAAAACGCGCCGTATACCTGGATAAAATTGACCAGGACATTAAATTTCATGAAATTCAAAATAAAACCGGCAATGGGGTGATTGATACGATTCTTGCGGCAAAAAACATGGTCTGCAAACAAAATGACATTTCTCTTACCTGTGTCGCGGACGGCGCTTTGCTGAATTTCATGGATGTTATGGATATTTGTTCGATTTTCGGCAATGCCCTGGATAACGCCATTGAGAGCGTCCTCCGGGTTGATGATATTGATAAGCGGTTGATCCGCATTGCCTTATATTCCCAGAATAATTTTATTCTTATCTGTTTTGAAAACTATTTTGTAAATGAAATCAATCTGGAGAACGGTCTGCCTTCTACCACAAAAAGTGAGAAAGGGGATCATGGGTTTGGCTTAAAAAGCATACGGTATACCACGGAAAAATACGGCGGATCCATGACCATCAACACGGAAGACCGGTGGTTCATCCTGCGGATTCTGCTGCCCCAGCCCTCATAGCGCCGGTGATACGGCCCGATAAAACAGAATTTCAAATAAAAACGACAATTTATCGAATTCGCAATTTACAGGTTTTT